>JARRJY010000055.1:20422-30518 GCA_037388705.1 Gammaproteobacteria bacterium | reverse complement strand
TGGGGTAACTTCGATATTGATTACCTCGATAATACACTTACCCAGGTGGATCGCAGTTTATATGGTATAAATTTAAATTATGAATCACAATCAGCCACGTCGTTTGGCGAACGCGAGTTTAAAGTAAATGCCTTTGCCGCCGAGCCGGGTACCGTGGCAGGACGAGACGAGTTCCGTGGTACCAGCGGATCACTATACTATTTACGTCACCAGGACATATTGCCAGGCTCCGATCGTATTCGTATTGAAATCAGGGATGCGCAGTCGGGACTGGTTACCGGTGTTAAAAATCTTTCATTCGGTCTTGATTACGATATTGATTATATCCAGGGTCGCATCATACTTAGTGAACCACTGTCAGGAACCAGTAGCAGTGATATGCTGGTGGATACTGGTGGCAACCAGGCTTACCTGGTTGCCCGGTATGAATATACGCCAGGTTTTGATGAGCTTGACGACATAGCCACCGGTGGACGGATTCATTACTGGTTAACTGATAATGTTAAACTGGGTGTGACAACCGAAAACCAGGAAACCAGCGGCGCAGAGTCAAAACTTAATGGCGTTGATCTTACATGGCGAATGAATGCGGGTACCTGGTTCAAACTGGAACAGTCATCCAGTGAAGGACCGGTATCATCTGCTACTCTTTCAAATGATGGTGGGTTCAACTTTAACGAAGCCACTCCATTGTCTGGCCCTGACGTTAAAGCAGATGGTCAACGTATTGATGCCAGTATTCGTCTTGGTGATGTCATTGAAAATGCAGAAGGGAAACTGACCTTTTATAGCCAGTCACTGGATGCGGGTTATTCAGCGCCAGGTCAAATCACCCTGACGGATACAAGTCAAAATGGCGCTAACCTGGCAATGCCGATTACTGATGATTACCAGTTACGTATCAAGCTTGATAGCAAGAAGCAGGATAATGGCCTGGATACCTCGGCACAGGAAGTAAATCTTGATTACCAGATTAACAAGCAGCTTAAAGTCAGTGGTGGCCTCCGCAAGGATGAACGTACTGATAGTTCCCCTGTTGTACCTTTAACCCAGAGCCAGGGCGAACGGACTGACATGCAAGTTCGCCTGACCTATGATTCAAGTGAAAAGTGGTCAACCTATGGTTATCTGCAGGATACCATTGATGTTACGGGTAACCGTGACGAGAATGGTCGAGTCGGTGTAGGTGCCGAGTATCGTACCACTGATCGTTTCAAGCTTAACGGTGAATTATCCAGTGGTGACCTGGGTGAAGGTGCAAAACTGGGTACCGAGTACCAAATGACGGATAGTACCAACCTGTACCTGAATTACACGCTGGAGAATGAACGCACCGATAATGGAGTGCGAGCTCGTCGCGGCAATATGGCCTCAGGCTTTAAGACAAAATATTCAGACAGTGCCAGTATCTATGTCGAAGAAAAATATACTCACGGTGATGTTCCTACCGGGCTGCTGCATTCCGCGGGCTTTGACCTGGCGGCAACGGATAGACTGAATTTTGGTGGTCATGTTGATGTTGGTACATTAGTTGATAATAACACTGGCGCAGAAACCAGTCGCAGTGCATATGGCATCAAGGTAGGTTACAAGGCTGACGCCTTTACCTACGCCGGTGCTTTTGAATACCGAACGGATGAAACTGAACTACCGGATACCAGTCTGGCAGAACGTACCACCATGCTGACCCGCAACAGCATCAAGTACCAGGTTAATCCAAACTGGCGCTTGATTGGTAAACTTAATCTTTCTGAAAGCGAAAGTTCACTAGGTGAATATTATAATGGCGACTTTACCGAGGCTGTTCTCGGCTATGCTTACCGACCTGTCGATTATGATGATCTTAACGCCCTGTTTAAATATACCTATTTCTATAACTTACCGAGTGTCGACCAGGTAACCATACAAAATACGGCAGCTGAATATATCCAGAGAAGCCATATCCTGTCTGTTGATTTTACTTACGATATCTCTACAAGATTGAGTATTGGTGGCAAGTATGCACATCGTTTTGGAGAGCTTAGCCAGGACAGGGTTAACCCCGAGTTCTTTGAAAATGATGCCACTTTGTATATTGCCCGCCTGGACTGGCACCTGACGAACAAGTGGGATGCGATGCTAGAAGGTCGTATGCTGACAGTAGATGCCGCTGAAGATTCAAGAAGTGGTTTCCTGATCAGTGGTTATCGCCACTTTGGTAATCATCTCAAGCTTGGGGTCGGCTACAACTTCACCGATTTTTCAGATGATTTGACCGATTTGGATTATGACAGCCAGGGTGTATTCGTTAATATCATCGGCAAGTTCTGACATTATTAGGTGATCTTAATATACTAGTGCTACAATTGCGGCTTTTCAGCAACTGGTTGATAATCAACGGTTTCCCGATAATTTTCAGGGCCATTGAGCACCAGATTTTGAGGAGTGTGTAGTGAAATTTTTCCCCATTTTCATGAATATCCAGGACCAGCCCTCCCTGGTGGTGGGTGGTGGACAGGTCGCGGCACGCAAGGTATTCCTGTTGAATCGCGCCGGGGCGAAAATCACCGTCATATCACCTGAACTATGCCACGAACTGCAGGAATCGCTGGAAAAGGGCGAAATAGAGCATCTCCCGGAGACATTTAGCGCTGAACAGATTACCAACCAAAAGATTATTATGGGGTATCCCAATGAACATAATTGATGCACCGGACCTATGTAGCTTTATTACACCGTCTATGATCGACCGTTCACCGGTCCAGATCGCCATCTCCACAGGTGGTTCTTCACCGGTTTTGGCCCGTTTACTGCGCGCCAAGCTGGAAACCATGATCCCATCTGCCTACGGCCGACTGGCCAGTATGGTGGAAACCTCCCGCGAGAAAGTAAAGAGCAAGTTTTCCAACACCGATGAAATCCGAAAGTTCTGGGAAGCGGTACTGGAAGGCCCGGTCGCCGATGCCATGTTGTCGGGCAACGAGCACGAGGCGACAATGTTGCTGGAAGAAGCTGTTAAGAATGCCAGAGCACCAGAGCAGGAAGGGGAAGTTTTCCTGGTGGGGGCAGGGCCTGGCGATCCTGACCTGTTAACGTTCAAAGCCTTACGCTTGATGCAACAGGCAGACGTGGTGGTATATGACCGGCTGGTTTCGCAGGGGATTATGGACCTGGTCCGGCGTGATGCTGAATTTATTTATGCGGGTAAAGAACGTAACAAGCATGCTATCCAGCAGGAAGACATCAATGCCTTGCTTGCTCGTCTCGCCAAAGAAGGTAAAAAAGTCCTGCGCCTGAAAGGTGGTGATCCTTTCATTTTTGGTCGCGGTGGTGAGGAAATTGAAACCCTGATGCAGGAGGGTGTTCGTTTCCAGGTTGTTCCTGGTATTACCGCAGCGGCAGGATGTGCTTCTTATGCCGGTATCCCATTAACGCATCGTGATTATGTGCAATCCTGTACCTTTGTAACTGGTCATTTGAAAGATGGTACAACCGATCTCAACTGGGACGCGCTAGCACATCCTGGCCAGACCGTGGTATTTTATATGGGGCTGCATGGTGTAAGTGCTATCTGTAACAGTCTGATTGAACACGGCCTAAGTGCTGATACACCTGCCGCGCTGGTGGAGAAAGGTACGCGCCCAGATCAAAAGGTACATATTGGTGATTTATCCAGTTTACCGGATATCGTGAAAAATAATGATATCCAGCCACCAACGTTAATTATTGTTGGTGAAGTGGTTAAACTACATGAAAAATTAAGCTGGTATGAGCCAGAAGGCCTAGCTGAATAACTCTTTTAATGGACGTGGTCGCTCGATGCCATATCCCTGTACATAGTCGATTAAGTCTTTATCAAGATTAGATAAGATTTTTTCATTTTCCACGTATTCGGCAACGATTTCAAGATTGATACTGTGGCCAATCTGGCTGATGGAATTCACTATGCTTTGGTTAAATGGATTTTCACTAATGTCCTTGACAAAGTTTCCATCTATTTTCAGGTAATCAATATCAAGTTCACTCAGGTACTGGAAAGAACTCATACCACTACCAAAATCATCAAGGGAGAATTTACAGCCACGTAGTTTTAATTCCCTGATAAAATTATTTGCATCCTGGAAATTTGAGATGGTGGCAGTTTCTGTAATTTCAAAAATAATGTGATCAGCAGGGAATCGTGTATTATCAAGCTCATGATTAAGAAAACTAACAAACGTATCATCGGTCAATGTTTGACCTGATAAGTTGATTGAGAAATAAATACTATCAGATATCTTTTGTTCCTTTATTAAACGAAATAAGGTTCTGATAACCCACCTGTCAATTTTAGGCATAAGTGAGTAACGTTCTGCTGCAGGGATAAATACGCCGGGTAATATCAGCTCACCATTATCGTTGAGCCGAATCAGTATTTCATGGAAATTCAACTCCCCAGTGGATGTAAATGAAGCCATTTTTTGTGAATACAATACAAAATTGTCATTATCGATGGCATTATGAATTTTCTGGAACCACTGTAGTTCACCTTTGCGCTGTAGAACATCTTCATCATTTTTTTGATAAACATGTATACGGTTTCGCCCCTTGTCTTTTGCTACGTAACAGGCAGTGTCTACAGTCATCATTAAATCGGTCATACTCTCATTATAAATAACAGGCACAATACCAATACTGGATGCAACTTTGAAAGTATGTGTATCCCAGGTGAATTTTATATTTGAAATCATTGTTCTTATGTTTTCGGCAAGTGTTCTGGCTCTATCAAGGTTGCAGTCAAGAAAGATAATGCCAAATTCATCACCACCAAGGCGGGCAAATAGGTCATTTTTTCTTATATTTTCATTAATCTTGTTGCTGATTATCTTTAGCAGGCTGTCACCTGCAAGATGACCACATGTGTCGTTAATTACTTTGAATTGATCAAGATCAATATAACAAAGTACATGAGAATCA
Source organism: Gammaproteobacteria bacterium (assembly GCA_037388705.1). Lineage (GTDB taxonomy): Bacteria > Pseudomonadota > Gammaproteobacteria > UBA6429 > Thiohalophilaceae > JARRJY01. The sequence goes on along the minus strand of JARRJY010000055.1, from coordinate 25,583 downwards.
TCAGGCTGCATTGCCTTGAGGATATCATGCATACGACTTTCAAAAGCTCTGCGATTCAATAGTCCTGTTAAATCGTCATGTGTAGCCTGGTAGGCTAGCACATCCGACATTTTCTTGATGCTGGTGAAATCATGGAATACGAGTACAGCGCCAACAACATTATCGTCCTTGTCAAGCAGTGGTGTTGCTGTTTCACGTATAGTGAATTCAGTACCATCACCGCGGTATAGTATATAACCAGAGTCGTGATGTATTTTTTTACTTTTCTGTATACATTCCATGATTGGATAGACAAACAATTCTTCGCAATCCTCTTCCTTTATTTTAAAAATATCCGACAAAGGTCTATTCATTGCATGTTGTAGTGTGAACCCGGTCAGTTTTTCGGCGGTCGGGTTCATATAGGTAATATTTCCGTGAATATCTGTGGTGATTACACCTTCACCAATTGCTTCTAACGTGATTTGAGCTTTGGTTTTTTCTAAAAACAGGGCGTCTTCTGCTCGTTGCTTGTCTTTTATCTGTGCTATTTCCAGTGAGGACGCCATGTTATTGATGTCACGTGCAAGTTCAGCCAGTTCACCGGTAAAATTTATCGATATTCGGTGATTAAGATCACCTTTTCTGATGGTATCAACACTTTTATGTATGTTTGTAATAGGTCGAATAACGCTCCGGGAAAACAAAAGGGCAATAAGTATAGTTGCTATGGTAGATATCAGGGTTATGAAAATGCCATCCTTGATGATACGGGACTTGGCTATTTTCGATTTTGCCAATGACATGACTACATAAACGGTACCAATTTTAGAGGCAGATTTAAAATTCGGCACTGAAATCTGATCGAGATCATCAATATCAATTGATGTTGTAAAAATGTCAGAGTGAAAGACACGAAATAGTTCCGGGTCGATATTATCTATGTTAAGTTGACTCCAAGCATCATGGGTTCGTTTGAGGATGATGTTATTATCCGGGTCGGTGATATAAATTAAAATAAGATCAGGTTGTCTTAATGTATTATCAAGGGTTGAGTCAAGGTAAGAAAAATTATTAGCAAAAATACCGTACTCGCTTATTGGGGCAAGATAGTTGGCTATATTTTCACCTCGCTCATCAATACGTTTATTAAACTCATTTATCCTTCCTGTTATCAGAATAATAGCAAGGATAATAGCTGTTGATACTACTGGTAGTACTGTGACAAAAAGAACTCGTGATGTAAACCTGGCATTAATCATTTAATTGCCCTCATGAGTTCATTAATGTCTTTTATTTGAATTTCTAACGATACTGCAACAGACCTGTTAATTTCGATAGAGAAAGCATTTGGATAATAATTTTTAGTATTACCTCTACTATTGCTTGCAAGTTTTTCTGTCTGGCTTGCAATATCATCGAGACTGGAATAAAGGCTGATTAATGCACCTGCTTTTGCAAAGGCCTGAGAGTAGCCAATAATCGGAACGTTTTTATGGTAGGCAGAGAGTATAATACTCTTTGCGGTGTCTTTATTGTAAATATTGGGATCAGGCAGAGCCAAAAGAACATCATTTTTTGTCAGTCCTTTTATAAGTGACCTGGCAATGATGGTATTTTTATCAATGGGGATAATTTTAAGTTGTGTACTATATTTTTGAGCTGTAGATTTAAGCTGTGCCAGGTATCCTGGATCTTTAGATGTTGTTGCTATGGCAAGTGTCCTGTTTCGAGGGAAAATTAACTTGAATAACTGGAAGTAGCGATCAGCAGGCTGTTCAATGAGAACCGATAAGCATTTTTTGGCAAGACAAGGTCGTTTACCAATAGATTCAGCAAGAGTGCCGGGTATTAATGTATAGAGTAAACTGTTTATATTGCCGGTACGAGATAGAATTTTAGATGCATCTGAACCAATAGATATGACCAGGTCGTACGCTGAAAGATTCTTTTCTCTAAGGTCTGCTATTGCGGTTTTTTCAAGTATTATTTTTTCATCAAGTTTTGATTCAAGTGATTCATAAAAGTTTTCATAAAGAGAGCTCTTGTAACTGACCACGGCAAGTACTTTTTCTTCTGCATAAGAAAATTGTATAAAAGCAAAAAGCCAGGTCAGCACCCAATATGCCATCCGTGGCCTTCCAGAAAATTTATAAGTAATAAACATCATTGTCAAAAGTGTTTGAATTATAAATCCATGCTAAAACTTATGTATCCATTTCTGTCTATATTGTTTCGTAGTCGTGTTTCAATTTGTTCATTAGTAATGTTTTGAAGAATGAGAGAAATTTTCGCATCTGATGAATCAATCCTGAGTTCTTTGCTTAACTTCATATCGATTCTTCGGCGTTGGGCTTGCGTATCACCAGAACAGCAAAGTTGATGCATCTCGCCAGTATAGTAATAACCAAGGGAACCACTTACAGAGCTACTGAATTTATGTGTCAGTAATAATGAACCGCTATGTCTCGGTAATCCTGTTTCATAGTCTTCAATATCAGAATAAATCACCTTATCTGTTTCAGGTTGCAGGTATGCATAATTCATAATAAGGGAGGTATCATCAAACTGGTGCTTCAAAGACGTTTCAATGCCTTTCAGGTGGAATGCTTCTCCATTTGTAAACCATCCACCTATGTCTTCATTAAGAACAATAAGATTAGATAGATTTGTTCTGAAAAGCCTTAAGTCAAGCTCGGTATGCTTATTATTAAAATAAGAAATAAGACCAACATCATAGGATTCTATTTCTTCTGGCTCAAGGTCTTCCTGATCAGTCCAGATCGTATCAGTGCCATATATTCCCTGTAGTATAGGAGCAAGATCAGGTATGTAGTAATTTGTATATTCTTCAAAAATGAATGGGTTCCTGAAGGACTTTGCATAGGAAAGTCTTAAAGTGTGTTCGTCACTAAAATGATGGTTAAGTGAAACGCGTGATGATAATGTTGTGCCAGCCGCATCATTATTATCAGACAAAAGCCCAAGATTTACAGTATTGCGTTCAGATAAACGGTGTTCGGTATTAATAAAGAGTTGTTCTGTGTCGATAGTATCGACACTGGCCTGGTATAAATACTGGGGTGCTGTCGTTTTGTCTCTTCTAAGAATTATGCCCCATGAAAAATCATGGTTACTGGAATATATAGAGTGTGAAAACTCGAGATTTTGTCGATTCGTTTTTACACTTTCATCCCTGTCGAAAGGGATTACAAGAAAGGCATCATACCTGTTGCGATCATGATATTCTTGCTGGTAGTACGACAAGCTAAAACTATCATTGTTATTCAGGGTATGTGTCCATTTTACATGCTGTGAACGGTTTAATACTTTTTTGATATGCTCAGGATGCTCTGCTGGATCGGCTATTGCGTTATCTTCCTGTAATGTACTGGAGTTAACATTTAAATTAACTGTAATTTCATCCTTGTTTGAATACTGGTAATCACCCCTGAAGTTAAGGATTGATACGTCTTTCCCATCGTAGCGGGTTTCGAAGCCATCATTTTTCCGGTTGGCAACTGTAATTTTATAGTCAAAGGCGCTTTTATTTTCGCCAACAGTCAAGTAACTTTCTCTTAATCCGTTATGGCCAATATTTACTTTGGCCTTTGCACCTTTATCCCGGGAAGCATGACGGGTTATTATACTTATGACACCTGTCATTGCGTTAGGACCGTAACTGGATGAACTTGGACCGCGAATCACTTCAATACGGTCTATATCCTCGATAGTAATTCCAAGCTGTGTCCAGGGTACTTCGCCAAAGGTTGGGGTATAGACAGAGCGACCATCAACCAGAATCTGCATTCTCACGGTATAGCGATGAAACAGGAATTGATAGCCTGCAGCCAAAACATGTCCACTGTCATAATTCACCAGCATTCCCGGGGCTAATCGCAATAAATCAGGAATTTCAGTAAAGCCGGATGCTTCAATCATTTCGCGGTCGATGATTGTAGTAGCAATTGGGGAATTTTTTTGTGGTTGCTTAAGCCGTGTTGCTGTCAAAACTACTGGAAAATCACTAAAAAAGTCACTTTCAGACAGTTGTGCTATTTCCAATTCCTGTGACTGTGCCTGATGTGATGCCAGAGACAGGGATAATGCTAATGTTGTACCCAATATTGGCTTTCTCATGATGAACCGAACCCCTGTGTAAAGCAGTAAACCTATAAAATATACGGGAATTAATTGTAATAATATGTAAGTGTAACGATCGTCCTTGCTAAGAATATTATCTATAAATATTCATTAATTCAATGATTTACATGAGAGGGGCAGGAATTGAGCTTGTTTTCAGTGTTTTAGGGGAATATTTAGCAGCTTTCTGGATGAAATATAGAGTGGAAAGGGAAGGACTCTAATAACCGCTAGAAATCCATCGTGAAGCTTACATAGCCTGTACGATCGATATTATTATTAAGCTCTGTTTCGATCACTTCATCGGTAATATTCTGGATTGCTATTGCAAGTCTGGCCTTATGCTGATCGATTTTAATTTCCTTAGCCAGGCGTACATCCCATCTACGTCTGGCGTCCTGGTGATCGCCTGTTCCCAGTTGTTTAAAACCGCCGGTATAGTAAAAGCCCAGGCTGCCAGTTAGTGTATTTGAAAAGTCGTGCATCACTAGCATCGAGGCGCTTTCTTTTGGCGCTCCTGATTCATACTGGTCATATGCCATAGTTGTCTCACCAACAATATTTGTGTGAGCAAAATTGAATCGTAGACGTGAATTATTATATTTTTGCGATATTGAAGCCTCGAAACCACTCATGCTTATCGAGTCAGTGTTAGCAAAAAATAAGCCACCTGCAGAAACTGCAGCGGCCAGATCAGGACTTATATTAACAATATCATCCAGGCTGCTTTCATAGTATCGAAGATCTATTTCAGTGGTCTTGTTATTAAAGAAGCCGATATAACCAATTTCTTTTGAAGAAAGTTTTTCTGGTTCAAGATCGACAGCATCAATCCAGCCTGGGCGTAATGGATATAACAGGTCACCAGGAATGGTGGTATATCCTGGAACAATATAATTAGTATATTCTTCAAAAATAAAAGGACTTCTAGTCGCTTTCGCATAGGAAATGCGTATTGTCTGGTTATCAGTAAAATGATGGTTTAACGATATACGTGACGAAGTCGTTGCATCAGAGGTGTCACTATGATCATGCATAA
>JARRJY010000055.1:13111-20392 GCA_037388705.1 Gammaproteobacteria bacterium | reverse complement strand
TGTTAAGCTGATATTCCGCATTTATAAAAGCTTGCTCGGTCGAGATTGTATCAATATCTGATTGATAAAGATATTGAGGAGCTTCTGTCATATCTTCCCTGAATATTATCCCGTATGAAATGCTATAGTTATGATCATGTAGAGTATGAGAAATTTCCAGGTTCTGTCTTTCTGTCGTAACATTTTCATTCACAAAAATAATATTACCTGCAATATCTAATGTTTCTGCTGTTAAGGGAACAGGGTCAGTTAAATAATTATTATTATCTACACGTTTTTGATGATAATACTGCAACACAAATTCATTGTTATTTTCGAATGTATGTATCCATTTAACATGTTGTTCCTGGTGTAATATATCGCGTTCATGAACCGGGTTATTCCAGCTGGGGCTGATGCCTTCTTCCTGGTCAAACTCTCCCGAGTTATAGGTTAGATGAAATACCAGGTTATCATTTTGTGTTACCTGGTAATCACCCCTGAAATTAATGATAGATATATCAGTATCATCTTCGCGTGCATCAAAACCTTCAGACTGTCTGTTGCCTATTGATAATTTATAGTCGAACTTACCGGCTTTATTACCATAGCGTATGAATTCTTCACGTAAACCTTTATTCCCATAATTAATTTTAATTTTTGGACCCCTATCAAGAGAGGCATGACGCGTAATAATACTGATGACACCGGTCATGGCATTTGGCCCATAACTTGATGAGCTGGGTCCACGGAGCACTTCAATGCGCTCAATATCATCGATAGTGATTCCCAGTTGTGTCCATGGCATTTCACCAAATATTGGCGTATAAACTGAACGTCCATCAACCAGTACTTGCATTCGTACTGTATATTTGTGGAAAAGAAAAGGGTAACCGGTAACTGGCTGATTACCATCATAGTTAACCAGCATACCCGGTGCCAGGCGCATCAAGTCAGCAATTTCAGTGAATCCTGAAGCCTCGATCATTTTTCGGTCAATAATGGTGGTAGCAATTGGGGAATCCTGTTGCGGTTGCTGTAGCTTTGTAGCGGTCAGCACCACGGGGAAATCTGTGAAAAAGTTCTCCTCACTGAGTTGTAGGGCAGATAGCTCCATGCAATGTGCAGAACTGATATGAGTAAAGCACATAGCAGCGCACAGACTGAAAGTCTTTTTAAATCTCGACATTGGGACCCTGAAATTCCTTGTAATTTTTTTATTTTATTTCCAATCACTTAAACATATCGGCCTGTACAAAGACAAGCTTTAGGTTTGGGCCAGGAAGTGAATATGTCCCTGATTTTACTTGAAATTATCTGAATAATTCTAACTTGTTGATTATAAAAGAATAATATCGGGTTCTGTGAATTTCACCGGCTAACAGGAGGCAGTAAGTCTGAAAAGTATCCATTTCACTATGGCAAAAGTGATAAATGATTGCTTTTGAAAAATCCCCTATAAGCCTATAATTTTTAAGGAAAAATTGAACGGTATTTGTGTATTTTTTTCGTTATAAGGGTTAAATATCGAGCCTCGCATGCGATAATAACGCTCAATTTTTGATTTTGATCCAGGACTTCCTAAAAGATTCCCATGCATGTTCGCTATACTTCAACCCCCAGTTCTAATCGCAAGGACTGGCGCAATATCCGTAAGATGCTGCCTTATATATGGGAGTATAAGGGCCGTGTCGTATTGGCCCTGGTAAGCCTGGTCCTTGCAAAAGTTGCCACTGTAGGAATACCGCTTCTACTGAAAGAAATTGTGGATAGCCTCGATCAGGATCCGGCGCAGTTACTGGCATTTCCATTATTCTTATTTCTTGCTTATGGTGCATTACGACTGGCAAGTAGCCTGTTTAATGAAATGCGCGATGCTATCTTTGCGCGTGTACGATTCCATGCAATGCGTCGGCTTTCACAGAATATCAGTTCGATCCTGAATTACCTTGTATTTAATATTGTCCCAACGGCTGCTGAGTTTGTCCTGGTGGCAGCTATTTTACTGCATCAGTATGAAGCAAGGTTTGCTGTGATTGTTTTTAGTACTGTCACTGTCTATATCATTTTTACCCTAATGATCACAAACTGGCGTATGAATTATCGCCACGAGATGAATGCACTTGATTCGAAAGCAAATGGTCAGGCGGTGGATAGCTTGTTGAATTACGAAACAGTCAAATATTTTAATAATGAAGCACATGAATTGAAGCGCTATGATAATACCCTTGGTAAATGGGAAGATATAGCAGTTAAAAGCCAGACTTCAATGTCATTACTGAATTTCGGGCAGGGTGGTATTATTGCTATTGGTCTGACTGTTATCATGATATATGCCGGGCAGGGTGTAATGCAGGGTACCATGAGCCTGGGTGACCTGGTGCTGGTCAATACCATGATGTTGCAACTGTTTATGCCATTAAACTTTCTTGGCATTATTTATCGCATGTTGCGTCATACTCTTGCTGATATGGAAATGGTAATCAACCTGCTCGAGCTAAAACCAGAAATAAAAGACACGGATGATGCAAAAAAATTAAGAGTGGTGAAGGGTGAAGTCAGGTTTGAAAATGTTAAATTTTCTTATGATGATAGCAGGGAAATTTTAGATAATATTTCTTTTTCTATTCCACCGGGGACAAAGTTGGGGGTCGTCGGTTCATCAGGTGCGGGAAAATCTACCTTGTCACGTTTATTGTTTCGTTTTTATGAAGTGAAGAGTGGTCGGGTCCTGATTGATGATCAGGATATCAGTAAAGTTACTCAGGAAAGTTTGCGTAAGGCGATCGGTATTGTTCCCCAGGATACTGTACTGTTTAATGATACTATTTTTTATAATATCCAGTACGCACGCCCGGAAGCATCACGACAGGAAGTAATTAATGCTGCAACCATGGCTAACCTGCATCAATTTATAGAAGGATTGCCAGAAGGTTATAATACTCTTGTGGGTGAGCGCGGCCTGAAACTGTCGGGTGGTGAAAAACAACGGGTTGCAATTGCACGGGTTATCCTCAAGAACGCACCTATCCTGGTTTTTGATGAGGCGACTTCCTCTCTGGACTCCAGGTCTGAAAAAGCCATCCTGGAGTCTTTGCATGAAATATCGGAACACCATACAACCTTGGTAATTGCACATCGATTGTCAACAATTGTCGATGCTGATCGAATTATTGTGCTTGAACATGGTAAAATTGTTGAGCAGGGCACACACCAGTCACTTCTGAAAGAAAATGGTGTTTATGCAGCCATGTGGCGGTTACAGCAGGAACAACGTGAACCTGTTGAGAATATTGAACAGTTATCTGTTCTTTAAATTTAAGAGGTAAAAATCATGACACGACCTGAATCACGTATGGCTCCAAGTGAAATGATGAGCGGTTGCTCTTCGAGTGAACCATTTGCACTGCAAGTGGTGGATGACAGCATGGAACCAGAATTCAAAAAAGGTGTAATTATCGTAATCGATTCTCAGGGACATGTGCAGTCAGGTAGTTACGTAATTGCAGAAATTGAATCAGGTTATATTTTCAGGCGCCTGTTTATGGAGGATGGTAATTACATTCTGCGTGCCGCCAAGGAAGGTATCGAGGATATCACTATATCTGGCCTGGAACAGGTTAAAGGTGTAATTACTCAGCAAGCTGCGCCAAATGGAAAACGAAAAGACAGGGTGCATTATTACCCGAATGGGGATCGTAAACTGTTATAAATAAAGAAACCTTTTTAATAATAATTATAAACGAGCCTCTACAATTTTGAAATATTGCCAGACTGATCTAGACAGAGCTGAAAGGCTGGAATTGCAGTCCGGTCAGTTTGTTATCTATACACATCGTTCACCTTCCAAGGAAACAGAGAACGAAGACTGTCTCGCAGTCATTCCCTTAAGAGATGATTGCTATATTTTTGCTGTTGCAGATGGGTTAGGTGGGTTGCCTTCAGGTGGTTCTGCCTCCCAAATAACCATTGATACTCTCGATAACAAGTCACATGAGTATAACGAAGGTATCCAGTTTCGTGAAATTATTCTAGATAGCTTTGAAAAAGCAAACAGGTTAATACTGGACAAAGGATCAGGAGCGGCAACTACTCTTGCTGTTGCCGAGCTACAGAAAAATGAAGTAAGAACCTATCATGTGGGAGACAGTAAAATTCTCGTTTGTGGGCAACGCGGGAAAATTAAATTAAATACGGTTTCTCATTCACCTGTTGAGTACGCTGTTGAGGCAGGAGTAATTGATGAGGATGAAGCTGTATTACATGATGAACGACACCTGGTTTCGAATGTTGTGGGTTCACATGAAATGAGCATCACTCTTGGTTCAACAGTAAAATTATCAAAATATGATACGTTACTGCTTGCCAGTGATGGTCTGTTTGATAACTTGTACATGGAAGAAATAATTGAAATCATCCGTAAAGGTCCACTTGAATCAGTTGCTACTAGCCTTATAGAAATGGCCAGTAAACGTATGCTATCAGAAGCACCAGAGCTTCCTGGTCACCCAGATGATTTAACTTTTATATTGTATCGCCCGCTTTAGTATTATTTCGGTGACATTTGTTCAGGACGCAGGTGGGTGGTGAAAAACTCGATTGCATCATCTTCATCTACTTCATTGCCGTCCTTGTCTACCATGGGTTGTTCATAATCACTCCAGCCACGCATGCCTGTTTTTAATGAGGCAACGTTCTTATAGCCCATTATTTGCATCACTTCAGCGGCGAAAACACTGCGATTACCGGAGCGGCATATTACAACAATTTCCTTATCCCGAGCTTTTACAAGCTCTGGCACTGTATCTTCATAGTCATATTCACAGGCTGTTTCCAGAATCCCCCTGGGTACGTTCAAAGCACCATTGATATGCATGGCATCGAATTCATAAGGTTCACGCACATCAAGCAATAATGGCTTAGTGTCGGATTCTAGTTTTTCTTCCAGGTCCCATGGGAAAATTTCATCGACATTCTTCAGGCTTTCAGCTATCAGCTCATTAAAAGTTTTCATGATGGTTTTGAAATATTATGAATTAACAGTGTTACGAGAGAATCCATGTTCAACCGCCATTACTGCAGCTTCAACTCGTGAGTGAACATCCAGTTTTCTGAGGATAGCTTTGACATGGAGTTTAACTGTACCATCAGATATACCAAGATTACGTGCAATGGCCTTGTTGCTTTGTCCTTCTGCCAGCAGTCCCAGTATTTCAGTCTCACGTGGAGTAAGTTCAGCAAAGGGACTCGTTTCTTTTTCGATTTCATCACTCGGTTTACCCTGAACGGCACGGGCAAGAATAGGTGCAAGATCTGGTGCGACGACAGTTTTTCCTTCATTAACAATATCACGTAGCGCCAGAACCAGTTCATCAGGTTCCATATCTTTTAACAGGTAACCTTGTGCACCTGAGCGAAGAGATTCCAGCAGGTCATTTTCATCGGTGCTGGTGGTCAGCATAACAACTGGCAGCTCCTGGTTATGTTCGCGTATTGTTTTTAAAACACCAAGACCATCAATGCCAGGCATGCGCATATCCAGCAAGGTTACGTCAGGCCTTAATTCTTCGATCAGGCGTAGACAGTCCTGGCCACTACTTACCGAGGCAACAATTTCAATGCCACGACTTGCCAGCAAGCCTTCTAGTCCTACACGGAATAAGGTGTGATCGTCAATCAGTAATACTTTCAGGCTCATGGCAAAATTTGTTTCACTGGTGGTTGAACAGTTATGCTGTTGTTAGACACTGGGCTGATAGTTCCAGGATGAGGGAATCGTAGAATTATACGTGTTCCTTCACCTTCTTCACTTTCAATGGTTACAGTACCACCAATTCTTGCTGCACGTTCATCCATAATACTTAAGCCGATATGTTCACCTGAAGCAGAATTTGTATTATTTGTACGTTTGGGAATATTCATGCCTATACCATCATCCTCAATCAATATGCGACAGTCTCCCTGGATATCGCTGCGCAGGATAACACGAACAGTATGAGCCTGGCTGTGTTTGCGAATATTATTCAATGCTTCCTGGATAATACGCAATGCCTGTACCTCGATACTTGGAGGTAGATGCAATACGTTCCATTCTTTCTGTAGGTATATGGAAATATCAGTCTGGTTACGGAAACGTTCTACAAGATGTTCGACAGCAGGAATCAAACCACGTTTGTCAATTGGCGCACGGAAGTGCGTTATCAGTTCGCGTAATTCGGCATATGCTTCGTCGAGGTTGTTTTCAATTTGTTCCAGCTCATGCCAGATGCTTGGTTCTTCACCTTTGCGTATAGTCTCATCAAGAACACGTACCTGGAAACGCAAACTGGCCAGGGTTTGTGCGAGTGAGTCATGTAATTCATGTGCCAGACGGGTACGTTCTTCCATAATAGATAAACGGTTGGCTTCATCTTCGGAGCGAGCTTTATCAATGGCCATGCCAAGATGCCGGCCAATACTGGTTAACAGGTCTTCAATATCTTCAGGTTCATCGAAGCCACTGTTATCAACAAACAGGTTATATACGCCGAGTGTTTTATCCCGGTACTGCAGTGGTACAACAATCATACCGATATTATCTTGCTCAAAGAAATTTCTACCAATAATTTTATCGCACTGGCTGAGATCTTTTTGGAAAAGGACTTTGCCGTCTTTATAAGCACTGCCACATAGACATGCCTCTGAAGGTATCAGCTGTTCACGCGCCATCAAATCATCATCGAGTCCAATACTTGAGACAAGACGCATCTGGTTATCCTGCGTAACGAGACGAACTACAGCTGCACGTGCATTTACGACATCTCTTAATGTATGTAAAAAGCGGGTAAGGAGATCATCGAGATCGCGTGAAACGTTAATACTCGCTGCTACGTCATAAATAATTTCAAGTGAATGAGTCTTACGTTCAATATGCTTGGTTTGTTTGCTGACTTGTGATTGCATATCGTCTGACAAGTTTTGTAATTTATCGCCAAGTGCATTGACATCTTTCACCAGTTCAGAAAATTCGCTTTGTCCTTCGTCAATGATACGTGCGGATAGATTCCCTGAGCGTATGTTATGCACCCAGTCACGTAACATAGTGAGAGGTGTTAACAGGGTTTTGCGGACTCGAACCAGCAAAATGGCAAGTAGAGCAAGCGCGGAGATTATCAGCACGCTGATAAAAATAAACATGGGGAGGCCGGCATTACTGGCTCCCAGAGCCCAGATACTGACAATGCCCATCAGGATAACTATGATCGCGAGGCTGAAAATGGGCGCACAAAGCTGGCTGCGCCAGGAATTACTGCTCTCAGGTAT
>JARRJY010000055.1:0-13068 GCA_037388705.1 Gammaproteobacteria bacterium | reverse complement strand
GATTATAAAAGATGTTCAGTAGGGTTTTCGTCTTCAGAGGGCGGTTGATAGCTAGGGTCATTCGGGTTTAGAAAAATAAAGTTGTACTGGCCTGGTTCAATTTCGACAAAATCGATAGTCATTCCATTGAGTAATTCGACATAATCTGCACCGGTTACCAGTTTTACACCTTCTGATGTTACCTCGATGTCTTCATCATAATTGGCATCATCAAAACCCATCATGTAATCAATGGTTCCATCATCTTTACGCTTGGCGGCAATACGAAGCGCCAAACCTTCAGATTGAGCTTGTTTGGCAGATTCAGTAATTTGTTTTGCGGCTTCAGGAGTTACCTTGATCATCTTCAACTACCTTTAAATAACTTAGCAATAAACTAGGGTATTATACGTTACTTTTGTTCCGTAAGTGAACGGACAAATGTAACAAATTTTTCAGCCCACGGGGTATTTTCCGTATGTCTTAAATGGGTATAACAGGCCAGTAGGTTTTTGTACACGATCCCATCATATTTTCCATCAATTCCGTTACCTCTCAGTACCTTGTAAGCAAATTGCATGGTGTCAGGAAGGTTTTGCAGGGACGAATAATGGAATTCATGGGCAGCAAATTCACCTTCATTTACTGACCATGGGGCAGAGCCAGTAGCCTGTAAGCGTGTGTAACCACGTCCCTGGGGGCGTTTATGCATAATCGTGTCAGCCTGGATACTTCCAACCATAGGGAAATGCTGGTCCTTCCAGGTAATACTTTTTGTAAGGTACATCAGTCCACCACATTCAGCATAGGTTGGCAATCCTGCTTCGATAGCCTCGAAAACCGATTTACGCATACTTTTATTTGCCGAAAGTTCCTGCATGCGTGTTTCAGGGAAACCGCCACCAATAAACAAACCATCAACATCAGGTAACGCCGGATCAGATAGCATATCGATATCGACAAGCTCGGCACCTGCATTTTCCAGTGCCTGGAGGTCATCAGCGTAGTAAAAGCCAAAGGCTTCATCACGAGCGATGCCAATACGTACAGTTATTCCTGGCGAGATTGTTTGTCCTGTCCTGTAGGTTCCTTGAAGTTCAGGCGCATTGGCAGCAATTGCTATCAGGGCATCCAGATCAACCTGATCGCTGATAATGTTTGCAATTTGGTTTATTTGCGCCTCGGCTTGCTGTTGTTCATTACTGGGTATTAACCCGAGGTGTCTTTCCGTTATTGCTATCTCAGGATCATGTGAAACCGCGCCAATCACAGGCACATCTGTGTAATGAGCAATCACATCACGTAGCTTTGTTTCATGCCGTTTACCGCGTACCTGGTTCAGGATAATTCCGGCAATATTAATATCTTTATCAAAGGCCTGGTAACCGAGAATGAGTGGGGCAATACCGCGAGTCATTCCCTGGACATCTATGACAAGAATGACAGGTGTTTTTAATAAGTTTGCCAGTGCCGCATTACTGTTACTACCATCCAGGTCCAGGCCATCATAGAGACCTTTATTACCTTCGATTAAACTGATATCTGCATGTTGCGCACCGGATGAAAATTTGTTGATGATTTCATCCCGTGTCATGGTGTAGAAATCAAGGTTATAACAGGGTGATTTTGCGGCTCTGCCTAACCACATAGGATCAATATAGTCAGGACCTTTTTTAAAAGGTTGTACGGATAAACCACGTTGCGTAAGAGCGGCACATAAACCAATACTCAGGGTAGTTTTCCCTGATGACTTATGAGCAGCTGAGATAAGAATACGCTTCATAATCTATCCCATATAAATAAGGAAAATGAAAAGGGGTCAGCGTTATGCTGACCCCTTAGGAAAACCTTTTCAAGGGTTTTAATTACTTGTGATGAGGATCCACATCTTCATCAGCCAGGCTTGTTGGCAGGAATTTCAGCACCTTAACACCTAGTGCAACAGCTATCAGGGCAACACCAATTCCACCCAGACCCAGGAAAAACTCGGGGGCACTTGGGCTGTACACATTAACAATACCATCAAAGAATGAACTGCTCACTTCTTTGCCCGGGAACATTTCCAGAGGATAAGCCTGGCCACCAATGATAATGATGTACATTTGAATCAGGCCACCCAGGATAATCAGTACAGAAGCTAGGCCAATCATTTTACGGTTACTACCTGTTGGTCCATAAAGTAGGGCAAGCGGAACCAGGCTACCCATGATGATTTGACCGAACCAGAATAGTTGTGTGTAAACGCCACCGTCACGGAGGATGAAGGCTTCAACGCCATGGTGCTCAGTGGCATACAGGTTAGTCAGGTGATAAGCCATCACAAAGTACAGTACTGCAGCAACAAAGACACCTAACAGGTTTTTCAGACGCTTAACCAGTGCATCACCCAGTGGGCGACCTGTCCAGTTATAAGAGGCCATCAGTACCAGCATAAAAATCGCCAGGCCAAATGAGAAAGACATAATGATAAACATGGGTGCCATAATAGCTGCATCATACCCCTGGCGAGCTACCAGGAATCCAAAGATGGAGCCAGTACCTGTGGTGAGGATAATACGCCAAAGGAAGGCAGTAATCCCGGCAGCCTTTTTGTATTTGGCCATTGTGCGATCCATTGTCATCCAAAGGTAAACCGCAACGATAGCAAAGAAACCATTATATAAAATGATGTTCCAGGCAAAGATTGATTTGAAGTTGTAATAGGTCATCGCAACAATCAAACGATCAGGGTGGCCCAGATCCAGAACCAGCACCATCAAGCCACCAGCGAGCAGGGCAAGCGCAAGCAGACCAGACAAAGGCGCCAGTGGTTTGTAAGCTGTTTTGTTGAAAACAGAAGAAATGGAAGCGACGTTAAGGGCACCTGAAGCTGCAACAATTAAAAATACTGCAAATACGTGTGGTGTGCCCCAGACGATCTGGTTATCCATGTTGCTAACCCAGTGGCCGTTATGTTCCATGTAATAGAACGCACCAAGCGCACCGAGGATAATCAAACCAAGGAAGCCTAACAGGGCCAGATAGCCTTTACTGTTACCTTCGATTTCCAGATATTGCACGTTTTTCATTTTTATCTGAACCTTCTGTTATATCTTTTATAGTCCCTGATAACGGACGCCAGTGTTTAGACCAAGATCAGCACGAATTTGCTCACCACCAAACTCTTTCAAGCGCATGGAGATTGTGCTGTTTGGATCATTTAAGTCACCAAACACCATCGCATTCCTGTCAGCCTTGGTACAGGCTTCAACACAGGCAGGCGTGCCATCTTTATCAACACGGTGTACACACATAGTGCATGATTCAACCGTCCCTTTACCACGTGGTGCGACAACTTTCTGGTTGTGCAGATCTTCATGAATAAATGAGCGTGCCTTGTACGGGCAGGCCATCATGCAGTAACGGCAACCGATACAAATATGTTTGTCAACCAGTACAATGCCATCAGCACGTTTCATCGATGCACCGGTTGGGCATACATCAACGCACGGAGGTGTCTCACAGTGCTGACACATTAATGGTAAAGACTGGACGTGACCAGTTTGTTTGTCAGTCAGTTTAACTTTACGAATCCACTGGGCTTTCTGACGATCTGATGACTTCTGTTCGTTATCACTGCCAGCACCCCAGCCATTTTCAGTCTGGCAGGCAGTAACACACTCATTGCAATCATTACATTTTGTGGTATCAATCAGCATACCCCAGCGAACTTTACTTGAAGCAGCCTGGTCAGCAGGGCGTGCCTGAACTTCATATAACATAACACCAGGTGCAACAGCCAGCCCGGCGGCAGCCGCAGCCTTGCCAAAGAAATTACGACGGGCAAGATCAGTCATATTCTTATCCATTACTTGCTTCCTCCTGATGTAACCACATCCAGAGTTTCTTTGTTAAGCGATTTTTTACTCGCTTCAACGTTAAGTGCAAGATCTTTATGGTGGGCTTTAAGCGGATTGTCAGTCAGGGAATGTTTGTAGTTTTGATTCTCTGGTTTGTCGTTATGACACTGGAAGCAATCGACTTTTACAGCTGCATAGTTATGGCAACTGCTGCAGAAATGCTTGTCATCACCAAAGCTTGGCATTGCGCCAGTTTTTTCATCCTTGGTGACGTGACAGTCAATACATTCTGCAAGGCTGATGTCTTTGGTACGAACGCCTTCACGTAATGTTTTGTCACGCTTGTGAAGCAATTTTTGCATGTGACTCTTACGCATTTCTTCAACAGGTGCAACACAACCAAATTCTTGTGTTGCTTTTGCCCTGGCCTTGGGAACTTCTACCGGACCAGCCTGTTCGTCTGCATTTATGGAAAAGGGCAGGACCATTAACAGTCCTGCCGTAACCAGAATGCGCTTGCTTAGTTGTCTTAACAACACGCTTGCAACCCTCTATTACTTAATTTTTTATTATTCACCCATACCCATATCGATGTAGCCTGTAGGACATACATCTGCACAGATGTGGCAGCCGACACATTTCGTATAGTCAGTCGCAACATAACGGCCGGTAGTATTTTTTTCCTTAGGTACACGATAAACGGCATCTTGTGGGCAGAAGATAACGCAGTTATCACATTCGAAGCACATACCGCAGCTCATGCAACGTTCAGCTTCTTCTTTAGCCTGCTCTTCAGTAAGACCTTTCATGCGTTCCTGGAAATGACCCAGTACTTCATCAGCACTTGGAACTTCTTCAACACGCTTGACACGTGGAGTGTATGAGAAGTGACCCAGGAACAGTTCATCAGCAGGGATAATTTCGTGAGCAGAGCGATCATCAAAGTTGTGAATACCCCATGAAGCAGTATCACTACCTTCAGCAGAGTCATGAGTATACTCAGTAGGCTCAAGACCAGTTTCACGTAGTTTGTTTAACAGGCTGAAGTGATGCTTATCCACTTTAGGACGCTTGCCCATTTCTTCATTCTTGAAGTAGTGGTCAATACTTTCAACGGCGATAGAAGCCTGACCGATAGCAGTTGTCAGCAGGTGAGGACGTACAATATCGCCAGCCACAAAGTGTCCAGGCTTGCCAGGTACCTGGTAGTGCTGATCAGCATCGATAAGACCACGGTCATTACCGATATTTTCAAAACCTTCCAGCTTACCGCCCTGACCGATAGCAGCAACGATCAGATCAGCTTCGATGTCGAATTCTGAACCTTCGATAGGTGTTTTTCCATCTTCTTCAAGTTTGCAAACACGTAATGCGGTAGCGCGACCATCGTCACTACAAACAACTTCCATTGGGTTAATGCAACCGAGGATTTCAACACCTTCACGAGTGGCATCATCAATTTCGTGTTGTGCCGCTGGCATGTTTTCAATTGAAGAACGAGACAGCAGGGTAACTTTTGCGCCCTGACGTACAGCAGAAGATGCAACGTCATGTGCTGTATGACCAAGAATGATATTTTCTGGACGATCTTTGTCAGCTACGTTGTCGATGTGACCCAGACGACGGGCAACAGAAGCTACGTCGATAGAGGTATCACCACCACCGATAACAACAACTTTTTCAGTTACCAGTTGCAGACGGCCTTCGTTGAATGCTTCCAGGAAGTCAACACCAGTCAGTGCATTTGGTGCTTCTTCTGCACCAGGGATTGGTAACTGACGACCAGCCTGTGCACCAACAGCCCACAGGATTGCATCGTAATCTTTTTCTAACTGTTCAACAGTAACGTCTTTACCTACCCAGGTATTCAGTTTTACTTCAACACCCATTTCAGTAATACGGTTGATTTCACCGTCCAGTACATCACGTGGAGTACGGTAACCAGGGATACCGTATTTCATCATACCACCCAGCGTTTCGTGGTTATCGAATACTGTGGCAGCGTGACCTTTACGACGCAGTTGGTATGCTGCAGCCAGACCTGCCGGACCACCACCCACGATAGCTACTTTCTTGCCAGTATCCTTGCCGACTTCAAATTTGAAACCACCTTCTAAAGCCGAATCACCGATGAATTGTTCAACCGAGTTGATGCCAACGTGATCTTCAACTTCGTTACGGTTACAGCCGTCTTCACATGGTGCCGGACATACGCGACCCATAACTGAAGGGAACGGGTTAGCTTCAGTTGAACGACGGAAAGCATATTCCTGCATTGAAACACCTTCAGGTGGATGTTCAATACCACGAACGATATCTAACCAACCACGGATATCTTCACCAGAAGGGCAGCTACCCTGACACGGTGGAGTACGTGCAATATAAGTAGGACACTTGTGTGAAGTATCTTCCTTAAAGATTTTATCCGTCCAGCTGCCCCAGTCATCATTAGTCTGACCGTCATCAAATTTGCGGAACGTTAATTTAGTGTTCATATCGTCTTGGGAAGTAGCCATGCTGATACTCCTGTGTTACGGGTTTTACCGTTACTTAAAAATAAATTTAATCTTCGTCACTGTCATCATCGTCTTTCGGCGCATCACTCAAGATGATCGCTTCTGAGACCAGTTGATGAACACTGACAATGTCTGTCATGCCATGACCGTAATAGGGTAGTACCTTGGTGAACTGACTCTTACAGATAGCGCAGATTGCAGCCACATTAGTCACACCATTTTCTTTTACGACCTGGGAATATGCTTCCATACGTGGTAGTGCGCCTTTTACGCGAACTTCCATCAGGTCATCGGTTAAGATACCGCCACCACCGCCGCAGCAGAAAGTGCCTTCTTTTATTGTATCCGCAGGCATATCAACATAGTTGTTACATGCTGCCTTAATAATGGCACGCGGAATTTCAAACTGACCACCCGGCTTGTCGCCCATGCGTGAAGCACGAGCTACGTTACAGGAGTCATGGAAAGTCAGAGTCATATGATCGTTTTCAGACGGGTCAAACTTCAGTTTGCCTTTTTCCATCAGATCATAAGTGAATTCACAAATATGTTGTGGTACCGGGTAGTTCGGATCCAGGAAGTCCCAGGGACCTGCCAGAGTATTCAGGAAGCTGTAGGCAACACGCCAGGCGTGACCACATTCACCAAACACAATACGTTTAACACCGAGTTCAATAGCGGCCTTACGAATACGTAATGCAAGACGTTGCATGTTTTCGTAAGAACCAATAAACATACCGAAGTTAGCTGCTTCAGAAGCATAGGAACTTAATGTCCAGCTAACGCCGGCTTCATGGAATACCTTGGCATAGCCAATCAGTCCATCAACATGCGGTTCAGCGAAGAAGTCAGCCGATGGTGTGACCAGCAGGATTTCCGCACCTTTTTGATCAAGTGGGAACTTAACTGGTACTTCAATATCATCCATGACTTCTTCTTCCAGACCTTCCAGAGTGTCTGCAAGGGCAGGTTCAGGCAGGCCCAGGTTATTACCAATTGAGCCAGCCTTCATAATAATTTCGTTACAGTACTTCTGACCAACACCAATGCTATCCATGATTTCACGGGCAGCCATAGATATCTCAGCGGTATCAATACCGTAAGGGCAGTACACGGAACAACGACGGCACTGTGAACATTGATGATAGTAGTTATACCAGTCGTCCAGTACTTCTTTTGTCAGGTCGGTAGCACCAACAAGTTTGGGGAAGAACTTGCCGGCAAAAGTGCGGTAGCGACGGTAAACCTTACGTAACAGATCCTGGCGTGCCACAGGCATGTTCTTGGGATCAGTTGTACCAAGGTAGTAATGGCATTTGTCAGTGCAGGCGCCACATTTTACACAGGTATCCAGGTAAACCTGGAAAGAACGGTAACGACCACGCAGGTCATCCATTTTTTCTAATGCTTTTTCTTCCCAGTTATCAACCAGTTCACCTGGAAAGCCCAGCGCTTCCTGGAATGGATCGCGTGATACGAAAGGACCATCACCTTTCATGGTATCCGGTTTCAGTTTAGGGATAACCGGGGTTTCTCTTAATTCTGGTACTTCAAAATCTGCCACTGTTCTTATCCTCTAAGCTGAATTAGTCCTGACGGTTGGCTTCCATTGCAGCTGCCCATGGAGCCAGGTGACGTTTTTCACGTGGGTTATCAACCTGGTTACGCGTTGGGCTGAAGAATACGCCCGGTGCATGTAACAATTTGCTGATTGGGAAAATCAACATCAGTAAAGCAACCAGTGCCAGATGGATTAACAGGAAGGTATCTGTTGGTATTTCGCGAATATCGGCTACCAGCAAACCTTTCATAAAGTATTTCAGTTGTACGATGTCAGTATGTGCAACGAAGGTCATCATGGAACCGCTACCAGCAATTCCCAGTAACAGGATGAGCATCAGGTAGTCAGAAGGTGATGAAATATAACGTACGCGGTCAACAACGATACGACGCACAAATAGACCCGCCAGACCAATTAACATGGCAAAAGCACCGTATTTACCCGCGGCCTGAACAATTTCAAGGCTGATGATTGGCCACAGGAAATTATCAGGAGAAATGCCGTAGCGTAAATGGCGGAAGAAAGCTAATAACAGGGCGAGGTGGAACATCCAGCCAAAAATCCAGATCCATTTATTGGATTTGAATAAACTGGCGAACAACACAACTTCGCGTGCCATTCGCAATACAACACCTGTCTGCGTTACTGGTGCAGGCGTTGTAGGAATCTTTAACGGCGCAGGTGTTTGCGCGTATTGTTTAATTTTTACGAACAGGCCTGCAATTAAAACTGCACCTGCTACATAAAACATAACTGCGTATGTAATGGACAGAGCCGACATGCTGCTGATCCTCTACCTTCTTCTACTGATTATTAATACGTTAGTTGTGTATTCAAAGGAGGGGATAAAACCCCTCCTAAGAATCACTTATCTGATTGGCGTTATAAAAAAATTATACGCAACCAGTTGGCTTAGGCAGACCTGCATATTTACAAGCTTGCTTACCTGGGCCATATGGGAACAGTTCGTACAGGTACTTGCTGTTACCTTTGTCCTTACCCAGTTTTTTGCCGATAGCTTTAGTCAGTACACGTACTGCTGGAGCAATTTGATACTCGTCATAGTATTCACGTAAGAAGTTAATAACTTCCCAGTGGTTTTCAGTCAGCTCAGTGTCTTCGTCTTTTGCCATCCATTCGGCAATTTCAGGAGTCCAGTCGTTCAGGTTTGATAAGTAACCTTCTTCATCGACTTCGTAGTCCTTACCACCAACATTAATAGTACCCATTGTTATCTCCTCGGTAAGATAATCTATTTCAAAATAGAGTAATTACAGCCAGGATGTGACTTTGTCGTTCTTGACAGAGAGCTCGACAAAACCACTGTAATCAACAACCTTGATGCCGTCGATTAGTTGGCTTTCATTCAGTCCACGTGCTTTCAAGTCAGCACCCAGGATATAAAAATTAACATCACCCATTGCGTCGCTAATAACGCCGGCTTTGTTACCAGTTTTAATGGCGCTGTATACGCCATCTTCAATCAGGATAACTTCGTTGCCTTTGTTCGCCACAGATACACAGGTTTCCAGTGTATTACGGTCGTAGGATGACTTGTTTACAGTATGTAACGTTGACATCTCAGTTCTCCCACTTAGAAGCTCAATACAACATCTTGTTCTTCAAGAACTGTTTTCAGTTCATCTTTAGAAACAAGAATAATTGAATCTTTTTCAGCCCAATCGTCATCTTCATCTTCCCAGACAAGGTGTTGAAGATCGTCAAGGGTTAAACCACGCGCTTCCAGTGATTCCTTCTCTACATAGATTTTCTTGATGTCATAATCACCAAGAGCAGAGTAGGTTGGCGCAAAGTTCTTAATACCAAGTTCTGTTGTATCCTGATCTTTAACCAGTTGATAAACACCGTCATCAACAAATACCAGGCTACAATCCTGATCGAAAGCCGCGCCAATCAGCACAACTTCCAGTGATTCCCAAGCGTAAACGGTTCCGTAAGGAGCCTTACGATTGAGATAACAGAATTTTTTAATGTCACTCATCTTTTCGTCTCCTTAATTAATCGCCAAATACAACCAGGCGATCACTTTCGATACCTGCTTCAATCAGCTGACCCAAACCAGAAATACGGAAACCATCAGCAATGTTATTGCCGTCTTTACCATTACGTTCTGCTTCACCTTCGTCAACAATGCCGCGACGTTGGGCAGCTGCCACACAAACAACCAGATCAATATTGTTAGCCTTGGCCAGTTCAGACCAGGTGTTAACAATGTTGATGTCATCCTGTGGAGGAGTTGTATAACGCGTACCGTTATTTACACCATCGTGATAGAAAAATACGCGGAAGACCTCATGACCCGCTTCGATGGCGGCCTTGACAAAGTTCAAGGCCGACACAGAAGATTCATGGGTATAAGGACCTTCGTTTACCTGAATAGAAAACTTCATTTATCTAAGTCCTTACTCGTTTAATTAGAAACGAATGTGAGTTGAAGCATTCAGGCTTGCACGCGCACCACGCCAGTTATCGATGTGGTACTTGGTGAAAGGCAGACCAGTTACTTCGAAGAAACGAGGCCAACCGATACGGTCGATCCAGTCGTTGATACGTTCCCAATCTTTCGCACCTTCTTTGTATTCTTTCAGAATGCGCTTAACGATTGCAGTCGCTTCAGGCCAACGTGGTGGGTTATTAGGCACACCAGAGGCAACCAGTTTCTGGAACGTAGGCTTGCTACGAGCATTAGAGTGGTTACCACCAACCCAGATAGACAGTTTAGAGTTTTCCGGGTCGTTGATTTGCATTGGAGGACAAGGAGGGAAACATGCACCACAACAGATACATTTCTTCTCATCAACTTCCAGTGAAGGCTTACCGTTAACCATTGCTGGACGAATCGCAGCAACCGGGCAACGAGCAACAACAGAAGGACGTTCACAGATGTTAGCAACCAGATCGTGGTTAATCTTAGGTGGCTTGGTGTGTTGAACGTTGATCGCGATATCACCCTGGCCACCACAGTTGATCTGGCAGCAAGAAGTGGTAATGTGAACACGGTTAGGCATGTTACATTCTTTGAACTCGTCGATCAGTTCGTCCATCATTGATTTAACAACACCCGAGGCATCAGTACCTGGGATATCGCAGTGCAACCAACCCTGCGTATGAGAAATCATCGCAACAGAGTTTGCAGTACCACCAACTACGAAACCAGCTTCTTCAAGCGCCTTGATTAAAGGCTCAACCTGGGCTTCATCAGTTACCATGTATTCAATGTTTGAACGAATTGTAAAACGAACGTAACCATCAGCGAACTTGTCACCGATTTCAGTCAGTTTACGCAGGCTGTATACATCCAGAATACGCTGTGTACCAGCTTTAACGGTCCAGATTTCATCACCACTGTGGGCAACGTGGCGCAGTACACCAGGACGTGGATGCTCATGGAACTTCCACATACCGTAGTTTTTACGCATCGTAGGATGCATGTACTGGAAGCCATCAGGACAGCCAGATTCAATTGGATGACGCATATCTTCAAGTGCCATTTTCAATTACTCCTGAATTCGAATTTATTCTTAGCTAGCCGCAGCTTCTTCAGCTTTACGGTTGAACCATTTTTCAGCTTCTTCATCCCAGCCGTCCATACGAACGTAAGAACACTGACGCGGGTTGTTAACCATGTTCGGATCAACTTCAACGCCGATACCTTCCAGGAAGTTAACCAGACCGATACGCTCGATCATTTCACCGGTACGTTCATGTTCCAGGGCATTTTCCGCGAAGAAGTCGATAGTTTCTTCAGCCAGTTCAACCAGGCTTTCGTAATCTTCTTCAGTTTCCAGTTTCTTGAATGGAACAATAACAGTACCCATCAAGTCACCGATTTTCAGTGTACGTTTACCACCAATCAGGATAGTTACACCCTTGTCATCACCTGGAGACAGTGCTTTGGTCATAACGTTTAAGCAGTGCATACAACGAACACAATTGTGGTTATCAACGTTCAGCGTATCATCGTCATTCAGGCTTAATGCTTGAGTTGGGCAACGAGTGATAACGTTGTCAATGATGTAAGAACGACCTTTGGCTTCGATGAATTTCTTCACTTCTTCCTGGTCAACTTTCATGTCATCACGCCATGTACCAATTACGGCAAAGTCAGAACGTTCGATAGCGTTTTGACAGTCGTTTGGACAACCAGATACTTTGAATTTGAATTTGTAAGGCAGGGCAGGACGGTGAACATCATCAGTAAAGTTGTTGACTAACCAACGTTGAATACCGTGCTCATTTGCACAAGATTGTTCACAACGAGCAGAACCTACACAACACATAGCAGTACGTACACAAGGACCGGCACCACCTAAATCCCAACCGTACTCATTGATTTCATCAAAGAAATGTTGAGTACCATCAGTGTTAGTACCGATAAACATGATGTTACCAGTCTGACCATGGAACGTTACCAGACCAGAACCGTGTTTTTCCCAGCTGTCAGCCAGTTGGTTCAGCATGTCAGTGGTGTAGTAGTTACCTGCAGGTGGTTGTACACGCAGAGTGTGGAATTCTTTAGATTCAGGGAACGCATCGCCAACTTCTGAGAAGCGAGGAATAATACCACCACCGTAACCGAATACAGAAACAGTACCACCTTTCCAGTAACCCTTACGAGTTTCATAAGAGTGTTCCAGCTGACCTAACAGGCCGCTTACTACGTTGTTGATACGTTCATCAGGATGTTCGTCACGTAGACGTTTAAAGCCAGAAATGAAAGAAGGCCAGGGACCTTTTTCCAGTTCATCCAGCATAGGAGTTTCGTAAATCTTGTTTGCAGCCATGGCATTCTCCTTAAGAGGTTACCCTAGTTTTTTATGACAAAAGGTTAAAAAATCTCGTCTGTAATTCATTACACAAGGTATGCGAATTACGTCTATTTTCAGTTGCACGAAGTCTAGGGCGGCTTATGCCAGAGGAACACCGTACTGATGGGGTGATTAGTATCCTCTATGTATATCCATTAAGGGATATACGGACGCGCCAAAGTCTATAGAGCAACTTGGTTATTTGCTCAGCAATAACCGGACAAATTCTTCTAACACAAGTAAAAACAATGACTTGCTATGTATTACCTGCAGGGTATTCGACCTTTATCCACGCCTGTGGTTAAATGCCGCGCAACACGAGAGAAAGCACTTGTCTCATCGAA
>JARRJY010000054.1:0-16898 GCA_037388705.1 Gammaproteobacteria bacterium | reverse complement strand
CCAAAATTATTAATAAATTTCACTTTTTCCGGAACAATTGAGTCAGCCATACCTGCGGTTTTGTAGAGAGTAATGATACTCTGGTGAAACTTGTAGGCATGGCGAGAATTTTTATTGCTATTAATAAATTTATTATACGTATTTATCGCATCATAATAGCGTTTTTTGGATTGATACATACGGGCAAGACTGTCATATAAAAGCGGGGTATATGCTTTTCCCTGTGTGTATTCTTTGATATTTTCAGAACCCCCCATGTAGCTAAATGACAGGCTTGTTGCACGCAAAATATCCTTAATTGATGCAATGTTACCTTTATCCGCTTTATCAGTAATTTCATAATCACTTATCATGTTACTGGTATAATACTTATCCAGTAACCTGGTAAAAAGGTTTACAGTATTGCTATAGCGTTCAAGCTTGAAGTTCACCCACGCGTATTTATAAAGCGTTTTATCGTAAAGTTTACTGTTTTGATATTTTTCAGACAGGATGCTTTGGTAAGCATACCCAGACTTCACAAACTGGTGCTTTACGAACAGGAACTCACCGCGCCTGAATTGCGCCTCCTGATAATAATCACTGTTTTTATAATTATTTGTTAAATATGTTAGATACTGGTATGCAATGTCAGGCCGTTCAATCAACTCATAACCACGCGCAATCTGGTAATAAATGTAATCATTTGTGGTATCTGATGGAAATTGCTGGATATATATTTTATAGGTGTTTATTGAATCACCTATCATTTCTTTGCCTGCCTGGTAACTGTTTGCATTTTCAGAAACAACCAGGCGTTCACCCTTGTCAATGAGCAGATCGCCGTAGCGGCGTATAACGTGCCTTTTATTCTTGTCTGTTAACTGTTCTTTTATCAGGCCTTTATATTTTTGAATAACAACATCTTCAGAAATTGATAATTTACTAACATCAATTGCGATATTATCCCGAATATTAGAGTCGATATCTTCTATATCGCTGATTTTCGATACTTTGTAAGAACTGCAACTTGCAAGTGTAAAAAGCAGAAAAGTTACGATTGTTATACTTAATATGTGTTTCATTATTTGTTTTCTAAAAAGACTCTGTCAGAGACGCGAGCGATATCATATTTAAAGGCTTTATAATAAGCGTCAATACCTTTGAATCGCTCATCAAGTTCTTCTGATGCAACTAAAATCAATTTATTTTTCAATCTTACAATGGTGTTATCAAGCAGCAGGCTTAACCGATCAATTCTTTCTTTGAGTATTCTTATGTTATTCGCATGTTTTGCATAATTAAACTCGGAACCAGCCGCTCTTTGCAGGGAAACAATTCTTTTATTGAGAGTGTCAAGTTCAGCTTCAGCTTCTTTTATTCCGGCCTCCACATCCCATATACGAGGTTTGTAATCTGATGCGGCATTCCAGTAATTAAGACCTTTCATAATGCGTACTTTGTACTCGATATCAGATAAATCTTCCTGGCGTGATAAACGGTTTACTTTTTTCTCTACATAAGACAGGTCATCCTCGTGTTCAATCTCCTGTTCAGAATACAATAGATGAGCGTCTTCCTTTTTTTGTACTAGCGAATACTGGCTTTTAAGATGAGCTAAGCGTTCAGTATAATCTGCTTTACTTCTTATAAACTTGGTTGTTGATACTTTTGATCTTTTTTCTTTAAAGTGTCTATCTCTCTCGCCAAGCATAATGCGTAACTGAGGGATTTGTGTTTTCCAGTAATTGATATTTTTCCTGAGTTTTAATAAATCAATATAATTATTGTAGTGAGAGGCGAATCTTTTGCTGAAAATCAGCTCATCAACAAGTTTTTTATATTCTTTATTCGCAACAATGATGTCACCATCTTTTGTCTTTGATAGACCAGTCAGGAAAAAATCTTTGCGAATCTTTTCAAGCAGGGCATGAAGCTCCTGTTTGGAAATTGAAATAGAACGTAAACCATCATTTAGTACATTTAATGCTTGCTGAAAATTACCATTTTTCTCAAGAATACGGGCAATTAAGAGCACAGAATAATATTTATAAATACTCCTTTCTTCCCTGACTTTTAACGTATTCAGAAGTGAATATGCTTTCCTGGTATTTCCAATAATGGAGTGGGATAGGGCGGATAGATAAATGGCGTTATCAGAATAAAGGCCGTTTGCATTCATCTCATTGATATAGTCTATAGATTCTTTGTATTTCTTATTATTAAAAGCAATGTTCGCCAGGTGAAGCTTGGCTTTATCAGAGATAGTGGACTGGATAACATTTTTAACTTTAAGGTCAGAAATCTCGTCTAATAATTTCTTACCTTTCAGAGGCTGATTATTTCTAAGGTATGCTATTGACAGATTAAACTTTATATAGACTTTGTCCTTTTCATCAATATTTTCATTATTTAACAAATTTTCCAGCTTGCTGATTTGACTGGTATATACATAGGAATTTGACAGAATATTAAATTTTTCCAGCTTGTTAGAATAACTGGCATCTTTTGTGATTCTTTCTAATGATTCTGCTGCATTTTTATAATCAAAGTTATCGTAAAAATCTCTGCCGAGATAAAACCAGATAACATTCTTTAATTCTTCATCGAGAGATTCTGTATTTAGAAATTCAAATATTTTTTTGGCATCATAATCGAGACCATAAGCGAGATATATTCCGCCTTGCAATATTTTTGTACGGTCCTTATCAGTATCAACAAGTGAGCGTTTTTCATTTACTAATATCCTGGTTAAGGCAGAGATATAATCACCACTGTAATAATGATAAAGTGTGTTTTTGTAAAATAGATCCTCGATGTTTGATTCAGTATTTTTCTCTTCTATTGCATATACAGCGGCACTGCTTGCCACGAATATAGCAAAGATAGTCACGTTTTTGCGGACCCTGGCCAACAAAAAAAGCAACGATCTCATGTTCCCCTGAAGCAAGATTGCCGAGATAAAGCCTTTGCACGCCACCTCGCTTCAGAGCTTCAGCTTCTCTTGTTGTATACAGGTGGTTAGCTACAATTTTGTCGTCAATTTTTATCTGTACTGAATCAAGTGAAAAATATTCACCAATATCCATTGAAAGAAATACGGAAAATTGTGTGTTCGCAGGAAATAGCAAATCTTCTTCAAGGATA
Source organism: Gammaproteobacteria bacterium (assembly GCA_037388705.1). Lineage (GTDB taxonomy): Bacteria > Pseudomonadota > Gammaproteobacteria > UBA6429 > Thiohalophilaceae > JARRJY01. The sequence continues at coordinate 13,772 of JARRJY010000054.1, read as the reverse complement.
AATAAATCCCGATTTAGATTGATAATTTCTTTTTTAATGTTTTGTATGTCTTTTGATAGCTTGCTTGAATCGCGTTCTTCAGCTGAACAGACAGAGGCTGTACTAACTACTGATAAAAACAAGATAAGCAATACGGGTAATATTTTCTTCATAAGAATCATTCTCTTTTTAATCCATTTGAAAAAGACATTTTTCCATCTGGATAGACATAAATTGCATCATATCCGTCAATTGTATTTATTAATTCGAGACCTTTCTTTTCACCAAGAACAAACAGGGTGGTTGATAGTGCGTCTGTGTCTTCCGGTGAAGGACCAATTACCGTTACACTCACACTTTTAGTGGCTGAATGACCGGTCGCCGGGTTAATAATATGATGATACCTGATATTGTCTTCTATAAAAAACCGCTCATAATCTCCCGAAGTTGATATAGCTACGCCAGACACAGGTAAAATAATATTATTTTTACCGTCTCTTGGATTTTTTATAGCAATATACCAGGGTCTGCCATTTTTACTGCCTAATGCATAACTGTCACCGCCGGCAGTAATATAGGCATTTTTTATCGCATTTTGTTGAAGGATTTTCAGTGCTTGTGAAATCGCATATCCCTTTGCTATACCACCCAGATCTATACTGGCGTGTTCATTAGTTATCCCGAACAATCTATCTGTTATTTTTAGTGGGTGTTTATGTGCGTGCTGATTAATTTTTGACAAGAGACTGTCTGGTTCAAAATTGCTCATTTCATTATTAATGTCCCACATGAGCGCAAAAATATCCTGGGAGATTTTCTGGGCAATTTTTTTATCGGGGTGCTGGAGCTTAACAGAGACAACTGTACCCATTATGCCTTGTTCAGCATAAAACCATGGTATTTCTGAATTACTGTCTGGATGAGAGTGTTCAGCCGCAGAGGAGGAGGTCGTCACTCCAAGAACTAAGGGTAGCGATAAGTAGCAGAAAGCAAGGATCTTGAAGATATTATTAACATCAAAACACACATGTAACTTCTTGAAATACATGAATAAATATCTTCTTATTATAATTTAACATAATATACATTATGCGCATATTATGGTGTAGGTGTGAAAATCCCTTCAAAGCTTACATAATCAGCATAGTTTGAGCCTAAACCATGACCTGGGAACGTGCTAGTGAAGTTTCCAAGTTCATTATTTAAAGCCATATAATTCAGCAACACCATATCAACAAGAGATACAACGTTATTTGCCGCAGGTGATGAACTTGTGACAACATTTGCTTCGCTGGTGAAATACCCGATTTGCTGCCTACGCTCGACTGGAATTGAACCATCATCAATAAGAACAGGACGTCCACCGGGGTTATAGACTAATATCATTGAGGAGGCAGTGCCCGAATTGTCACTTGTCCATTCTCCTTTGCCTGAAGCTCCACCATCGTATATTGGTGTACTACCATCTTTTAATGTTTGCGTTGATACAGAGTTATCAATTCTTCCATTACTGGAAACTGAGCCATCACTGAATACATACAGCATAAGTGGCGTACCAACACGAGCAGCATACTCAAGGCAGGCACCAATACAACGGCCTGCGCGATAATCTCTAATTTCACCTGTTACACGATCACCGGTATGATAATCATATCCACCCATCGTAATAGTCCCCGCTCCTGCGTAACCATTACAGACAAGTTTCATGACTGAGGCAGTCTTCCTGTATTCGTTATCACTGTTATATTCAGCAGTCGAAAAAATACCTGAAGCGCCTACAATATCGGTATCTGCATCTGGATTGAGTGATGCTGGATTTCCAAATTCATCAACTAAATCTGCACTCTTAACATAACCACATCGTATCATTTCCTTGATGACAGCATCTGCCGTAATGTTGGTATTAACATTATTTAGTTTTTTATCACTAAGGCGTTGAATGGCTTCCATGACATAAACTGTATCCTGCGGAGTTGCAAATAAGTTACCAAGTTCGCCTGTATCAACCAAGCCCTGTACATCGGATGGCCTGTCAACTTTTGTTGGGCGTATATTTGCATCATACAAACTCATAGGCGCCATTGAGTTGCCGCCTGAGTTTGAATTTCGAGAACCGATTAATGTCAGAAGCCTACCATCTTGTCCGGTTTTTGCTATCCCGTACATTGGGTTATGGGGATTATTACCCGTATCATTATCTGAACGTGCTGCTATAACAGAACCATTAATATTATTTGATGTGCCTGCCCCAAGGCTATCCATTATGCCCTTATACATACCACTATCAGAATGGAAAGCCAGACCTAAATCTTCATTAAAAAATTCACTGACTGGATTTAGTGGATCAGTGTTGTTAATGCCTGGTTTCATATCGCCAGGTACACCCAGCTTGTCGTATCCGGCAGTACTAAGAAAATCTTTTTGACCACCCGCGCCACCTACCAGTACATTAGAACCAGCAATATTGGCACCACCTGCTAAATCAAAACAAATGAATGGTATTCTTGAAGCCAACGGACGACCGCCACAATTGTTATTCAGGATGGTATTGATATCACTTGATAATGTCGCCCTTGCTTCACGTGGATTAGCAAACAGGCTAAAAAGCGTAGGTGCAGTAACAGTTGCCGCACCTGTCATAAAGCCTTGCTGAATAAATTCACGCCTCGTAACAGGTTTTGCATGATCATTTAGCTTTAACGGCTCATCCGGATTGTAATATCCTTTTTTTGCTTTTCGTATAATCATTTTAAGACCTGTTTTCTTACTGAATGAGAGTATTTGCACTGGCTATTGTTGCTGTACAAACTGCCTTGGTTATCAATCGTGTTTGTGCAGCAGTGGCACCACAATTACCTGCCCCACCGCATAAATTATCAATGAGATAAATAAGTTCACTTTTTGTTGTGAAGGTATCACCAGATGCATCAGGTACTGTTCCACCTTCATTAAAGGTATTACCGGTATTCATTTGCGCATCCATCCCATAGCCGTTAGCAGCTTCCAGTAATGGATCGATAATTAATGCCTTGGCTGTATTATTAACAAAAGCTGCTGAAGCCGGTTGGCTGAAATCATAATTGCCGAACAACGTACCTGTATTACCGCCTGCTGCATCATTTACCAGGACATCACAATATTCAACAGCCAACTGAGTTAACCCAATATTATGCGCAGTAACAAAAGTGTTTATATTCGCATCTGCCGGCAGTTGCTGTTTTACCAGCGCATAGCGCGATTTTACAGCTTGTGTGCTTACTCCAGTCATTGCAGACATGGTTGCATTGATCTCATCAAAGGTTCTGAGGCCGATAGCCGAAGCTGGCGCAAGGTCACTCTGTGGTTTTGGATCATAAGTTGGTTCTGCATAATTGCGAGATTCCGAACCAAGTGCTTCAAATATTAGGTAAAACTCATCCTGATCAGCACCGCTTTCAGCCGCAACTGTTGTACCGATTGTTGACAATAACTGGTTGTTCGCAGTGATAGTCGTATCGAGGTTGTAGTATGCCTGGCCAACCGGAGCTTGATTTGAATTCACGCCAATACGCATGCTTCTGATTGGGATGTTCACACTGGTAACACCAAGATCGAGATTTACGTAAGTCGGATCAGTAAATAGATAACTGTAATTATCAAACTGGCTGACTGTAAACTTGATATAGCTTTGCGCAGGTACCCCCTGGATATGGCTGATATCAAACAGCAGGAAGAATTTCTCACCAACTCCCGCAGTAAAGTTTTGCTGAATCTGGTTTATGTTCAATGCGCGGTTATGAATGGATACCATCTTGATAACACCTTTCCACAGGTTGTTATCGTTATTCGCACCGCGTTCATCACCTAAAACCAGTGAATAAGTGCTACTCCAGTTGTTAATTGAACCACCTGCCTGTAAATCGCCGGAAGCAACCAGTTCGCCATTAACATAAATCTGACGTCCATTGACAGGGTCATAGGTATTTACCACGTGCTGTAGTGTAGCCTGTAACACTTCATCCGCATCAAGGGTGGAAACGGGGGGTTCACCCATCAGGTCTGTATTGGCATTACGAACCTGTGAATTATAGTTATACATGGTTTGGCTAAGAGCAAAATTTTTGTCGCCACCGCCACCAGAATAGTTGATGATGCGAGCATTTTCTTGCGTAACATTGTTAGGTGCAACCCAGGCTTCGACTGAGTACTCACCAGTAGCCTGGATAAGGTCATAAAGTTTTGTATTGGTACTACTTGACTGTGCACGGTCGCCCTGGCCATTGATAGCAATACCCCAGCCACCAACCCATTCAATAGTGCCACCATTGAGACTTAGGTCAAGTGCAGTACCTGCGCCACTGGTATCGTAGGCAATACTGCCCTGCCCTGACTTGAATTCGTAAAGTGCAATCTGGTTGGGTTCATATCGTGCACCACCAGCAGCAACAATGCCGTCTGGTATTGTAGTGGCATCACTTATCAGGAACTGTGAAGGATCAACCGCGTTGCTTGTAATGAATTGTGCATATCTCTTAATAGCCAGTTCAAAAGCCAGTGAACTATCGGAGCAATTATCGCCAGTCAATCGTGTCATGGCTTCAGTTTGCATATCAGGATGAAAATCATTGATATCTACATTCCAGCAAGCCACCGTGTGAGTCATCAGTTTAATGGCATACCGTGAACTTGCCGGATCATCAAGATTCATTCTTGGCTGTGACAGGATGTACGAGTTAGTCAGGTCGGGGCCAGCAAATAGCGGATCACCCGGTCCACTTTCATGGCAGTCCTGGCAATACTGACGCAGTAACGGTGTATAGATGATTTGTTCGAAAGTAATATTTGGATCACTGGGATCAGTAGAATCAGTTGCATTAGCAGGAAACTCTTTACCTCCACCTGGTGGTTGAGAATTTGCTGGTGCTGTTAATTGAATAGTTCTCGATGAACCTGCAGATGACCCTACCCAGTTTTCAATATAAGTTAAAACAATATCAGCGCAAACCTGCGGCGTGGCCCAGCAATGATGACCACTCAACATTTGATCAATAATATAAGACTGAGATGGATTATTTACATCAACAATATCTTTGCTTGGATCAGAGTTCGCGGGTTGCAAAACTTCTGCATATGCCTGATTAATATTATCGCTCCGAACAAATAACGGTTCCTGGGGATTACTGGCAGTATCACTGTGACAGGTTGCACAGTTATTTTGTAAATTTGATTGACTCCAGAATTCATTACAGAATGCATTGATATCCGATGTCGCAGGTGCGGGATCAAGTGAACCACAGCCAAATTGAGCACCTGTAAGACCACCACCGCCAGATGGCACACCCCCAGTTGTCTTATCACCACCACCACATGCAGCTAGTGTGAAAGCGACAGCAATATAAAGTAATGCTGTTCTTATGTTTCGTATTGTTAATTTTGTAAAAAACATAACACCCTGTTCCTTAATATAGTGCTGATGGCGTCAGGCAATAGTTTGCTGAATCGACAAATGCCCTTTTGAGGTTATAGGATCCACTGATGAAATTACTGGTTATAGATGCTACCTGGTCACGATCAGCCTGGTTTACTGGCGAACGCAAACAGACAGTTTTGAATACTTTTTTCACCTGACAGGATGCAAAGTCGTTTGTGTTAGCTAATTCTGCACCAAGTGATGCTGCACCATTACCTGATGCTGGCAGGTTGGCATTATTGATATCCCAACCAATATTGATATTTGGACCATTCCTCCAGTAATTCACCCAGCTATCATCTGTTGTTTCATAGCCCCATTTAAAATTTTCTGCATTGATAAGATATTTATGTCCATGACCTGTAAACGGTTCCGGGTCAAAGTTTTGTTTATAAGACATAATACCGTTGTTCAGGCCATTCGGTGCATCTGGATCTACATCTGGATCATACTCATAGTTGTAATAGGCAAATGCCCCTGCCAAACCATCCATTCCAGCATGACAACCGATGCAGTTGTTCAGGTAAATACGGCTATCACCTCCTGGGCTACGCGAGACATCCTGGCGTATGCGATCTGATGGTCGTGTGCCATCCTTGTAAAATTCAAGATCGTTACAGAAATGGTTCAAAATGGTGAAGCGGAACATGGCACGGTTAGTACCATCGATGTAAAAAGCTTTAGCTGCTGCTCGTGTTGTCATAATGCCAGCAGCGGCATTAGCAGGAATACCTAGAGCACTTGATTGTGTTGTTCTGGCTAAATATGCTTCAAGATCAACATCATTGTTTTCAGCATCAATATAATGTTGGTTACTACTGGGACTAAATGTAGCGATACCACTGTAAGGAGCTCTTGGGCTAGCCAGGTTTTCGTTTCTGTTTGTAACAACCTGGTTACCAACTGTATAAATAATGTTGTCAGTTAAGATTCGTCTGAAATCGAGGTTGTCACGTACTATACCGATTATGGTTGCACTGTAATCATTCAGTGGTTCAACGACTGATTGCGCTTCATTGGTCCACGGCGCAACCATATTTTTGAGGGTAGTATTATAAAAACGTGGATTATCTATGGCGACGTATGAAGCAGCCTCATAACATTGAGCACTACCAACTGCCCCACCCGGGTGATTAATACCGTTATCATCGGTGTATCCAGAAGTGCAGGCATTTTCCATTGCCTGTAATGTTGCTTCGTCAGGATGAATTCCAGCGATACGATCATGTATTCGTTTAAATTTGTCTCTTTCAGTTACGGCATTTGCAGAGGTAACTCCTAAAAGAATATACGAAAAAAGTACTACTTTTATTATGCTTTTGAAACGCATCCGTTCTGCCCCAATTTGGCCTTTTGTATTGATATGTGAACTTTCGTACTTATTTGCAGAGATCGCAATGTCTTATCTTGCATACAGTGAAGAGGCTCACATAAATTAAGACTAGTGGTTCAAATAACGTGATAATCGGGTTACACAGTTATCGTATTGAATCCAAAAGTAATTTTAGTCATTTTCCAGCCTGGTATTATCATTATTTTAATAACTTGTGAAATAGCCCTATCGGGTCAGGTGACAGCAGTCACAAATCGTAAAATCTGCACCATTAATCTGAAAAGACTGTTATACAATTTCCGTATCCGGATATAGTTCCTGAAAATCAGGATTTTACAGAAGTGAATGGAATGTTAAAAAAGAAAAAGTTTGTAATTTTACTCAAGGTTTGCGCTTTAATTTATGCAAGCAACCTGCTTTCTGCGTGTGGTGGGGGTAGCGAATCAGCTTCTGTGCCAATTGTACTGGATGCACCCATTGCTTATGTAAAACGACCTGTGCAATTTGACAATAATGGTGACCTGGTTCCAATCGATATCACTAATCCCATTGAATTTCATCCTGGTGGTGACCTATATATAAGAGATCGCGCAGCGTCATCTTCTGAAGAACGTAACGTGACAAGCCGTTTTACCGGGGGTATGGGGGATGTTAAAGATGTCACGTTCAACGATGATGGTACAAAAATTGTTTTTGCCATGCGTGGTCCGGATATTCCCAATGCTGATCCTGAAGATCAACCAAAATGGGATATTTGGGAATATGAAATTGCCACTGACACCTTATCACGTGTCATGCCTGAATCGGTCGCACAAGAACACCAGGATGTTTCACCATCCTATCTACCTACAGGGCAAATAATTTTTACTTCCACGCGTCAACAAGGAAATAAAGGTATTTTGGGGAATGAAGGAAAATCAGAATTTCCAGGGTTAACAGAAAACTTTCAGCAGCAGGCGCTTGTTTTGCACAGAATGAATGCGAATGGTTCTTCGATCATTCAACTTTCCTATAATCAAAGTCATGATCTTGATCCAATTGTTTTATCCAATGGTCGTATATTGTTTAGTCGATGGGATAATGCAGGCAGTAACAATGCCATCAATCTCTATTCAGTAAATCCGGATGGAACAGATCTACACCTGGTTTATGGCGCACATAGTCATGACACGGGCACTAATAACAGTGTTATACAGTTCTTACAAACAGCCGAATTATCAAATGGAAGGATTGTTAGCTTATTAGCACCACTCAACAGTCAAAGCGGTGGTGGATTGTTGGCGACGATAGATATTAACGATTATATAGACAATACCTCACCCACCTTTGTAAATGGTGGATTAACGGGACCTGCCCAATCCAATCTTGTCAACAACACAATTTTAACTGATGGCAGTCCCTCACCAGGTGGTTTGTATAGTTCAGCTTACCCGTTAAATGATGGTACGAATCGCTTTTTTGTTAGCTGGACACCTTGTCGATTAGAGAATCCGAGCGATGGTACGATAGTAGCCTGTGTTGACAATCTTAATAATCCTAATCTTGTTGAGGCACCACCATTATTTGGGCTTTATATTTATGACGCATCGGACAACACACAGGCTTTTGTCATAAAACCTCAAGAAGGTATTATGTATACTGATATTGCTGCAGCAACACCAAAATCGATACCTAATTATATTCCTGACAGAACTACATCTACTATTCCAGCATTAGATCAGGCGCTAATCGATGATGAAGTTGGTATTCTTAATATACGTAGTGTTTATGATGTTGATGGCATTGATGCAGCACCTGTTGGCATTGACGTGGTTTCAGATCCAGGCTTAACTACAGCAGACCAGCGCCCTGCTCGTTTCTTACGAATTATAAAAGCGGTATCAATACCAGATGATGAAGCCATTGATGGCAATCGCAATACTTCTTTAAATAATGATGCTTTTGGTGTAAGTAGAGCCCAGGGTATGCGTGAAATTATTGGCTATGCACCTATTGAACCGGATGGTTCAGTAAAGGTAAAAGTACCAGCCAATGTACCATTAGCTATCAGCATCCTTGATAAGACTGGCAAACGTATCAGCGCTCGTCATCAAAACTGGATTCAGGTACCGAAAGGCGATACGTTAAATTGCGTAGGTTGTCATGACCATGCCAGTGGTTCACCTCACGGTAGACCTGATGGTCCTCCTTCAATTTATACAGGTGGTACCTCTAATGGTGGTTACTTCCCCAACACTGATCCGGCCGGTTTCTGGCATGACCTCGGAGAAACCATGGCTGAAGCACGCACCCGCCTGGATCCAGCTGCACTTGATCTCAGTGTTGATATCAAGTTTGATGATATATGGACTGATCCTGCCGTGCGTGCCCCGGATGCATCATTCAGTTACCTGTATTCTGATTTAACGACCCCATCAATTCCCGTTTCATACCCTGAATGTCAGAATCAGTGGTCGACCAAGTTCCCCATTGTCTGTCGTACAGTTATCAATTATGAGACACATATTCATCCACTCTGGTCTGCTGCCCGCGGTGGTAATGAATGTATTTCATGTCATAATGCTGCAAATATTGCGAACACTCAGCTTGATCTGACCGATGGACTCAATCCGGCTACTAGTCGTGAAAAAGCCTATGAAGAATTACTGGATGAAGACATATTATTAGACAATACAGGACAACCCGTGTTGATTCAGGATCCCGACGAGCCATTCCTGCTGGATAATAACGGTAACCAGGTTCTTGATATCAATGGAAATCCGATTCCAAACCTTATAAACGTAACGATTGGTCCTGTTTTCTCAACGAATGGTGCCCTGGCCAGTGGTACAGCATTTAGCATGTTTGAACCAGGTTCAGGAAATGCAATTCATGAAGGTCTTTTAACGCCTGCGGAATTAAAGCTTCTTGCGGAATGGTTAGATATTGGTGCCCAATATTACAACGATCCGTTTGATGTTGACCCTCTCAGGTTTATTAATTAATAAATTTTACTGAAAATGGAAATATCTATTGACCTTTTAGCTATTGATTTTTAAGATAATTTCATTTCAGTCACTGTGATAATATAAAGAATAATAATGTTTGGTTTTGTGGGAAATCATGCCAAACAGTCTAGCGTTACCTTTTATCTGTATGTAGCTATTAGTCTGTTTTGTGCTTTGTCTGGTATTGCATCGGCAGATGAGGACGAATCATATCAAAAAGTTGTTATTACAGATCCATATATAGACTTACATACTGGCCCTGGCCGTGGTTATCCTATCTTTTACGTCGCTGAACGTGGCGCAAGAATTATTATTCTAAAAAGCAAAACCAGTTGGTATAAAGTACGTCTGCAAAACAAGAAAGAAGGCTGGGTTAATCGTGACCAACTACGTAGAACCCTAACACCCGAAGGTGAAAAAACAGAAATTGCCGAGGTTGTTGAAGAAGATTACCTGAAACGTAAATGGGAAATAGGCATGATGTCAGGCGATGCAGAAGGATACGCAACCATGACGCTTACAGGTACCTATGCTTTCAGCAAGGCGATGGCTGTCGAGTTATCAATCTCACAGTTCCTTGGGGATCTTGCTAGTGGTTTTGTATGGAGTGCTGATCTGGTTTCACAACCATTTACTGACTGGTGGATTTCACCCTATTTTGCACTAGGACTAGGTCAAATTGAAATAACACCAAACACCACATTAGTTCAGGCGCCTGACATCAAGGACAACCATGCACATGTTGCACTGGGCGCTAAAATGTATATTACACAAAGGTTTTTATTCAGAGCGGAATACAGAAACTACAAGGTTTTTCAAAGCCGCCCGGAAAATGAGGAAATTGAGGAATGGAGAGCAGGATTCGCGTTCTTTTTCTAAGAGGAGTGCTTAAAGCAGCAATCATACTGTGTTTATTAATTTTAACACGGCAAAATAGTTTGGCGGCTGATGCAGTTAATGAACCAACTTTGGATCAACGTAACGAGCAAATTATTGACCCCAAGCTCGAGCGCAGAAAAATTATCACTCCAAAAATTGACACAGAAGACTTTGAAGTCGGTGCTTTCTTTGGCTTTATGAGTGTCGAAGATTTCGGCGTCAATCCAGTTTATGGTGCAAATCTAACCTATCATATTACCGAAGATTTATTTGTAGAAGGCAGGATTGGCTTTACAGAAGTCGGTGAAACTTCTGCTGAAAGATTATTTGGGAATCTGGCCGGCGTAACAGATGATAGAAATCTATCATATTATACAGTGTCTGTTGGTTATAATGTCTTTCCTGGCGAGGGTTTCTGGGATGAAAAAACAGCCTTCACTTCCTCGCTTTATCTTGTTGCAGGTATAGGTTCAACAAATTTTGCTGACGATGATCGTTTTACCTTTTCATACGGTGCCGGATACAAAATACTGCCCACCGACTGGTTTACTATCAGGGCAGATATACGAGATCATATCTTTTCAATCGATTTGCTTGCCGAATCTAAACGAACACACAACATAGAAGCCACTCTTGGCGTCACATTCTTTTTCTAAACGGAGTTTATTATGATGCGTATCTCAATATTCGCTGTTTCATTACTGCTTACAACAGTTTTCTTTTTTCATAACAGCTATGCAGGTGAAATTTCAGGTAAAGCACCTAACTTTACCCTGAAAAGTAAAAGCGGAAAAAATCTTAAGTTAAGTGAACAGCGTGGTAATGTTGTCATGATAAATTTCTGGGCCTCATGGTGTGGCCCATGTCGCCAGGAAATGCCTTTGTTAGATGCCATGTATAAAAAATACAAGCGCCTAGGCTTTACCATCTGGGGGGTAAATATTGAACCGGATTCAAGTAATGCGCAGCGACTTTTAAAAGATATACCTGTGAGCTTCCCTATTCTTTTCGACACCGCTAATAAAGTCAGTAAAATGTATAATGTGAGCGCAATGCCAAGTACGGTACTTGTCGATCGTAACGGCAACTTACGCTATATCCATAAGGGTTATAAACCTGGTGATGAAAGCGAATATCGTCGCCTGGCCAAAAAGTTGTTACGTGAATAAAAAATGCGACTGATATTAGTTATTCTTTCGTTGTTTCTCCTTTCGGGTTGTTCAATACAACCGTGGGTGAAACCCTATGAACGACAAAACCTAGCAGATCCGATCATGAGTTTTAACCGGGATCCATCAGCAAATTCCTATATGCATCATGTTTATCAATCACGTGAAGGTGCACGTGGTGCAGAAGGTGGCTCGGGTGGTGGCTGTGGCTGTAATTAGATTTAAAATCTATCTTTTATTAGTAATAATGGTTGTATTACCAGGTGCAACACAAGCTGCTGTCGTACCTGAAGATCGCACTGATATCCTCTACCATAGTTATGATGGTGGTGGCATTACCATCGATGGACCCTCAATCCTGGTAAGAAAAGGTGACAAGAAAAGCTATTCCGTTTTCGGGCAGTACTATGTTGACAGTATTTCCAGTGCCTCGATTGATGTCGAGGTTTCTGGTGCGAGCCGATATACCGAAGAAAGAACGGAAAAAAGTGTTGGTGTAGATTATGTTCGAGACAAAACTACCATGAGCTTTTCGCATACCACTAGTTCTGAAAACGACTACGAGGCAAAATCATATAACATTGGTGTAAGTCAGGATATGTTTGGTGACCTCACTACTATCTCCCTTGGTTACTCACAAGGAGATGACATCATAAGAGCAACAGGAAACGATTCTTTCGAAGAAACGGCAAGCCGTAAGAATTACCGCCTTGGTATTACCCAGGTTTTAACCAGGGACCTGATCATGAGTTTTTCTCATGAAACTGTCAGTGATCAGGGTTACCTGCAAAACCCCTATCGTCAACAAAGATATATTGTCGATATTAATGCTCCCACTCTAGAATATACTTTTGGTCCAGAAATTTATCCCAATACAAGAACAAGTACAGCCAATGCTATTCGAGCCAAGTATTACTTACCCTACCGCGCTGCCATTCATTTTGAATACCGCGATTTTGAAGATGACTGGGGGATAGATGCGACCCAGACTGAAATTGGTTACACTCACCCATTTGGAGAGGAATGGATTTTTGAAGTTCACTTGCGTAACTATGAACAATCCAGCGCAGACTTTTATAGAGACTTATTCCTGTCACCTACTGAATTAAATTTCATGGCTCGTGATAAAGAGCTGAGTGATTACACAACAAGCACCATAGGATTTGGTGTAAGTTATGAATTTGCAAAGAATGGATATGGTTTTATTGATAAAGGTAGTGCTAATTTATTTTATGACAGGATTCAATTTGACTACAATAACTTTAGCGATCTACGTGGACTACCAGCTATTGGGGAAGAGCCCTTGTATTCATTCTCTGCTAATGTAATACGGCTATTTGTATCATTATGGTATTAACCATATACGTCCATGATTGACTGTGCAGAATACAGCAAAGAATTTCCTCTCTCAGATGAGATTATCTATTTAAATCATGCGGCGGTCAGCCCATGGCCACGCAAAACTACTGACGCGATAATTAAATTTACAGATGAAAACCTGGTATATGGCGCCAGCAACTATCCTGAGTGGATAAAAACAGAAACTTCTCTTAGAAAACAAATACAGTTACTTATCAATGCGCCTTCATCAGATGACATTGCCCTGTTAAAAAATACCTCTGAAGCTTTATCTGTTGTTGCTTATGGCCTTTCCTGGAGTGAAGGTGATGAAATAATTATTCCTGATCAGGAATTCCCCAGCAACCGGATCGTCTGGGAATCTTTAATCGATAAAGGTGTAAACGTAATAACTGTAAATATTACAGATGCAGAAGTTCCGGAAAATGCCATTATCGATGCTATCACCTCATCAACACGACTTATATCGGTGAGTTCAGTTCAATATACTTCTGGCCTGAGGTTAAATCTTGAGCCTATTGGCGTTGCGTGTAAATCAAATAATATTCTCTTTTGTGTTGATGCCATCCAGAGCCTTGGAGTCTTTGAAATGGATGTCCAGAAAATACATGCCGATT
>JARRJY010000053.1:0-43996 GCA_037388705.1 Gammaproteobacteria bacterium | reverse complement strand
AATGCACACTGCTGCCCACACGCTTAATTATGAAGGAACCTTTGTGTATGGGCAAAAAGATCAACTAAGTTCAATGCGTATTATTCATAGCGCATCAGAAAAGGATGAAAAAGAACGACTGGTATCCATGGATGGCAGTGGGCGAGAAGTAATACGTAAAGGCAACTCGGTTACATGCATTTTACCGGATACCCAAACCGTCGTAGTTGAAAAGAGTCGTCCTTCCAGTCAGTTTCCACCAATGTTTCCAACTTCGATTGACCGCCTGATGCCTAATTATGATTTTAAACTGGTTGACGGTAGCCGGGTTGCGGGTCGTAAAACTTTAAAAATTGTAATAACACCAAAAGACAATTTACGCTATGGCCATAGTTTATGGGTTGATAAGAAAACAGGGCTCTTGTTAAAAACTCATTTATTAAACGAGAATTCCAGAAAACTTGAACAGTTCATGTTCACACAAATCAACTTTGTTGATGAGATTCCTGCGTCATGGTTAATGCCTGCCGTTTCTGGCAAGGAATTCAACTGGTATGAGGCAGCAGAACCAGAACCTGATCAAGTCAAGAAAATCAGTGACTGGGAAGTGTTAACTTTACCAAAAGGATTTATGCCGGATATGCAGAGCAAACATATGGCGCCTAAAAATAGTATGCCTGTTGAACATATGGTGTTTTCTGATGGTCTGTCATCTATTTCTGTGTTTATCGAAAAAGACATGAATGAAAAAGATAACCTGGTTGGTAGTTCACGCATGGGGGCTGTTCATGCTCATGGGCATAAACTGGATGGCTATCATGTTACTGTTGTTGGTGAGGCACCACTGGCATCAATAAAAATGATCAGCAAATCAGTCAGAAGAAAATGATCGAAGAAGTTGCAACTGTTATCGATATTCATGATGGGCAGGTATTACTTGAAGCGCAACGGCAAAGTACCTGTGGCACATGTGCAGCTAAAACAGGTTGTGGTACGGCAGTATTTGCTAAAACCCTAGGAAAAAAATCCAGCCAAATCACCACGATCAATACGCTCAATCTCCAGGTGGGTGACAGGGTGCTTGTTGGACTGCATGAAAATGCACTGTTACTCGGCTCTTTTATGGTCTACCTAATACCAATAATTGGTTTGTTTGTTTTTGCGCTAATTGGACAGTGGTTTTCGCAGCAATGGTTAAATGTTGAAAATGAATTATGGATTATTGGTTTTGCAACTGCAGGATTTATTTTGGCATTAAGTTTTGTGAAAAAATTTAATCGAAAAATTAAAAATGATAGTCGCTTTCAACCCGTGTTGTTAAAAAAGCTAATTTCATAGTAGTGTTGTTTAAATATTAAAGGTTTGCATATGTCTGTTGAATTAAAACGTATTGGTTTTTTTCTGGTTCTTGTTTTTGCGGTTTTATCTAGTCAGTATGCCGTAGCCGGTGATTTACCTGATTTTACTGAACTTGCAGCTGATAATGGTGCGGCAGTCGTAAATATCAGCACCAAACAAAAAGTTAAACGTTCCAGGCACTTGCCAAAAGATTTCGAAATGCCTGGAATTCCGGAAGGCTCACCTTTTGAAGATTTCTTTCGGCGTTTTTTTGGTGAAGAAGGTGAGGGTATTGAAGAGTTTAACAGGCAATCTTTGGGTTCAGGGTTCATCATTGATAAAGATGGTTACGTGGTTACAAATCACCATGTGATTCGAAATGCAGACGAAATCATCGTTCGCCTTAATGATAGACGTGAACTTAAAGCAGAGGTTATCGGCAGTGATCCACGTAGTGACGTCGCATTACTTAAAATTGATGCTGACAATCTGCCTACCGTAGAAGTGGGGCGTTCAGACTCCCTGAAAGTTGGCGAATGGGTCATGGCTATTGGTTCGCCATTTGGTTTTGATCATTCTGTTTCTGTAGGTGTTGTCAGCGCCATGGGCAGAAATTTACCGAGTGAAAACTATGTGCCATTTATTCAGACAGACGTAGCAATTAATCCAGGCAACTCAGGAGGGCCTTTATTTAATCTTAAAGGTGAAGTCGTAGGGATTAATTCTCAAATCTATAGTCGAACCGGTGGCTTTATGGGTTTGTCGTTTGCAATTCCGGTTGATGTGGCAATGGACGTTGTTAAACAACTTAAAACCAAGGGTAAGGTTTCCCGAGGCTGGTTAGGTGTATTGATTCAGGATGTTAACCGGGAACTGGCGGAATCGTTCGGTATGAAACAACCGCGAGGTGCAGTGGTATTGCGAGTGCTCGATGATAGCCCGGCCTCGAAAGCAGGCTTCAAGGTGGGAGACGTGGTGATCAAATTTGATGGTAGGGATATCCACCGTTCATCTGATCTACCATTGGCAGTTGGTCGTACCCCTATTAATACAAAAGTTAAGGTCAAGGTGATTCGTGAAGGAAAACAAGTAACACTTTGGGTGAAGGTAGGGGAACTACCATCAGAAGATGAACTGGCTGAAGAAAGTTCCGAGACCAAGCAGGTAAATACTGGCCGGCTCGGCGTTGTCGTGGAAAATCTTAGCGCACAGCAACGTAAACGACTCGAGGGAGATAGTCGTGGTGTTGTAATAACTGAAGTTACAAAAGGTGCTGCAAGAGATGCAGGATTACATCAAGGTGACATTATCCTGATGATAAACAACAAGGAAGTAAAAAATACTGAACAATTTCGTAAACTGGTAAAAGACTTACCAGACGGCAAGTCTGTGCCAGTTCTGATCCATCGAAATGATCATCCCGAGTTTCTGGCATTAAAAGTGCCAGACTAATGGCTGAAAAGAAATTAATCCTGTATGGGCGTCATGAATGCCACTTATGCCAGGATATGCTCACTGACCTTGAGGTTTTAAGGAAAGAACTGGATTTTGAGCTAGATTTTATTGATGTAGACAAGGATAGACAACTGGTAGAACGTTATGGCATGAAGGTGCCGGTACTGGTGGGTGCAGGACAGGAAATTTGTCACTATTTTCTTGATAAACAGTCACTTTTTAACTATTTCGAGCGGAGGTGAATTCCGTTACAATTCAGCCCTGTCTGCAGGGTTATGGCAGGCAGGAGAGCATTATTCCGAAAGGCGCTCAATGTAGCGCCTTTTTTCTATTTTGAGCTTTTATAGGTACTTTGTGAGCGATTTAAGTCATATACGTAATTTTTCAATCATTGCACATATTGATCATGGCAAATCCACGCTAGCTGATCGTCTAATCCAGATATGTGGTGGCTTAACTGAACGCGAGATGGCTGAACAGGTTCTGGATTCCATGGATCTGGAGCGTGAGCGCGGTATCACAATCAAGGCACAAAGTGTTACGTTGGATTACCCGGCCCAGGATGGAAATACTTATCAGCTTAACTTTATCGATACCCCTGGACACGTCGACTTTTCCTATGAAGTTTCACGTTCGCTGGCAGCATGTGAAGGGGCATTACTGGTCGTTGATGCCTCGCAGGGAGTGGAAGCACAAAGTGTAGCCAACTGTTACACGGCTATTGAACAGGGTCTGGAAGTTGTTCCTGTATTAAACAAAATTGATCTGCCTGCCGCGGAACCGGAAAGAGTCAGTCAGGAAATTGAGGAAATTATTGGTATTGAAGCGACAGATGCAACCCAGGTTTCAGCCAAGACGGGTGTGGGTATCGATATGTTGCTTGAAAAAATTGTTGAACTGATTCCACCACCAGAAGGTGAAATTGAGTCACCGTTACAAGCCCTGATTATAGATTCGTGGTTTGATAATTATCTCGGCGTTGTTTCCCTGGTGCGGGTAGTAAATGGTTCACTCAGAAAAAAACAAAAAATCAGAATAATGTCAACGGGAAGAGACTACCTGGTCGATCATGTTGGCATCTTCACTCCAAAACGGCATGATCTGGATGCTTTAAATGCGGGTGAAGTAGGTTACGTCATTTCTGGTATCAAGGATATCGACGGTGCACCTGTTGGCGATACCATTACTGATGCCGGCAAGCCGGCTGATAAGGCTTTACCTGGTTTTAAACCCATTCAGCCACGCGTATTCTCCGGTCTGTTTCCAGTTGCCGGTGATGACTACGAAAACCTGCGTGAAGCATTGTCCAAATTACGGTTAAATGACGCCGCCCTGTTTTATGAGCCGGAAACCTCAACTGCACTGGGATTTGGTTTCCGCTGTGGTTTTCTTGGCATGTTACACATGGAAATCATTCAGGAACGTCTTGAGAGGGAATATGACCTTGACTTGATTACCACGGCACCCACTGTCGTATTTGAAGTAGAGGATACCAAGGGGAATGTGATCAAGATAGAGAACCCGGCGGAGTTACCAGAAACAACCTATATCAATGAAATTCGTGAACCGATTGTCAGGGCAAATATACTGGTACCCCAGGAATTCGTTGGTAATGTAATTTCCTTATGCATTGAAAAGCGTGGTGTGCAAAAGAAAATGCAGTACCTGGGAAACCAGGTGGCGATTGAATATGAAATCCCGATGAATGAAATTGTACTGGATTTCTTTGACCGGCTGAAATCTACCAGCCGGGGTTATGCTTCGATGGATTATGAGTTTGTCCGTTTTCAGGCGGCTGATCTTGTGAAACTGGATATACTTATTAATGGTGATAAAGTAGATGCGTTGTCAAGTATCGTGCATCGCGACCAGGCTGTGCAACAAGGCAGGGCACTGGCTGATAAAATGAAGGAAATTATCCCTCGTCAGCAGTTTGAAGTGGCTATACAAGCGGCCATCGGTGCCAAGATCATTGCCAGAACTAATGTGAAAGCGCTACGTAAGAACGTTACCGCGAAATGTTATGGTGGTGACATAACACGTAAACGTAAACTATTAGAAAAACAAAAAGCAGGGAAACGACGTATGAAGCAGGTTGGTAGTGTTGAAATACCACAGGAAGCATTTCTTGCAGTATTAAGTACAGGAAAGGAAAAAGATAAATGAATATCGATTTTGCATTGATTCTGGTTATTGGTTCACTAGTTACAGGTATTATCTGGTTGCTGGATCACTTTTTCTGGGCAAAAAATCGCCCAGCTGTCCCTGAAGATAGTGAAGAAACCAACGAACCAATAATTGTCGAATATGCACGTTTTCTTTTTCCGGTATTCATCATTGTGCTGGTATTGCGTGGTTTCATTGCTGAGCCGTTTCGTATTCCCTCTGGCTCCATGTTACCTACCCTGAAAGTCGGTGACTTCATCCTGGTCAACAAATTTTCCTATGGCCTTCGTCTCCCGGTTCTGAACAAAAAGTTCGTCCCGATATCCGATCCGAAACGTGGTGATGTAATCGTGTTTCGCTATCCTGAGAACCCATCTGTTGACTATATAAAAAGGGTAATCGGTGTACCCGGTGATGAGGTGGCTTATTATAATAAGGTGCTCTATATTAATGGGAAACCAGCTAAACAGCAGCCTGACGGAGATGAGATGGTTGATTTCTATACATACAAACGCTTCAACGAGGAGTATGAAAGTATCAAGCATAAAATATTTATAAATCCGATGATGCCAGCTGCTGACTTTGTGATTACTGTACCCGAGAAAAAATATTTTGTTATGGGTGATAATCGTGATAATAGTCGAGATAGCCGGGTGTGGGGTTATGTGCCGGAAGAAAATCTGGTTGGCAAAGCCTTCCTGGTGTGGATGAGTTGGCACTGGGGTGACTGGCCTCAATTAAGTCGTATTGGTACAGTGATTCGATAATAAATAAAAGGAGTCGATGATGTATTCTATTCAAAAGCAAAAGGGTATGACTGCGGTAGGTTGGGTGTTCGTATTTTTAATGATTGCCCTGATTACCTTGGTGGTATTGAAACTTCTACCGATTTATCTCGACGGGTTTTCCGTCCAGTCTTCTCTCGAATCACTAAAAAAAGAGCATAATCTTAGCAAGAAATCGCCTCATGACATCCAAAGGATGATTTTAAAACGCCTGGATATTAACATGGTTGATGATGTTACCAAGGACGATATTTATGTCACGAGAGACAAAAGCTCCATGACGATCGAAGTGGATTATGAAGTAAGAGAAAATCTTGCAGGTAACCTGGATATCGTTGTGTCATTTGATTATAGCGTTGAAGTTCCTGTCAATTAATGCAGCAACTGCAAGAACTGTGTGCGCGTATTGATTATACGTTTTCTGATAAGGCGCTTATAGAATCCGCGCTGACGCATCGTAGTGCGCCAGGAAATAATTATGAACGTATGGAGTTTCTTGGCGATTCAATTTTAGGATTTGTCATCAGCAAGGAGCTTTATAAGCGTTTTCCGCAAGCGGAGGAAGGGCAGTTAAGTCGACTACGAGCAAGCCTGGTAAAAGGTGAAACACTGGCAAAAATTGCGCGCAGTTTAAATGTAGGTGACTATCTTCACATGGGTGGTGGCGAACTTAAAAGTGGGGGCTTTCGTCGGAGTTCAATACTCGCTGACGTATTTGAAGCCATAATTGGCGCAATTTATCTGGATAGTGATATTCAACATGCTGAGACATTTATCCTCAAATATTTTGACGAAAGGTTAGCATCGTGTGACCCATCAAAAGCTGAAAAAGATCCCAAGACCCGCTTACAGGAATTATTGCAGGCTGAATCCGCTTCGTTGCCAGTTTATAGTGTAATAAATGTTGAAGGTGAAGCACACAAACAGCATTTCGAAGTGGAATGTTACCTCAAGGAAAGGAATATCAGGGGGGCTGGAGAAGGTGCAAGCCGCCGCAAAGCTGAACAAGCTGCCGCACAAAAAATTTTAGATAAGATTGCCAATGAGTAACAGAATAGAATTTCGCTGCGGTTATGTTGCATTGATTGGTAGACCAAATGTAGGCAAGTCTACGCTATTAAACCATATTCTTGGTCAGAAACTCAGCATTACTTCACGAAAACCACAGACAACCCGGCACCGCTTGCTCGGGATAAAAACCACTGCAACAGCTCAGGTTATCTACGTGGATACACCTGGTATACATCAGAAAGCGGGCAAGGCAATCAATCGCTATATGAATCGTGCAGCTACCAGCAGCATTGAAGATGTTCATGTAGTTGTATTTATTGTCGAGGCGTTAAAATGGACCGATGAAGATGAAATGGTATTGGAGCATATTAAAAAAGCAGGCGTCACGACAATCCTTGCTGTCAACAAGGTAGACCGGGTAGAAGATAAGGATAGAATGTTGCCATATTTACAGGAGGTATCTGCTAAATATGATTTCAAGGAGATAATCCCGGTTTCTGCGCTACGAAATACTAATATAACCCAGTTGGAAAATCTCATTGAACAACAGCTTGATGTTTCAGAACCTTTTTACCCTGAAGATTATATTACCGATCGGAGTTCAAGATTTTTAGCTGCAGAAATTGTTCGCGAGAAACTGATGCGAACGTTAGGTCAGGAATTACCCTATAACATTACAGTAGAGATAGAGCAGTTTAAGGAAGAGAAAGATCGCCTCCTTATTAATGCGCTTATCTGGGTTGAGCGTGATAACCAGAAAGCAATTGTTATTGGTAAAAAAGGCCAGCAATTAAAAAAGATTGGTTCGCAGGCAAGGCAGGATATGCAGAAACTATTCGATAGTAAGGTTCATCTTGAACTTTGGGTTAAAGTAAAAGAAGGCTGGTCAGATGATGAGCGTGCTTTACAGAGCCTGGGATATAGAGACGAATTATAAGAATTTATAATGTCAAAAGTACATTTGCAACCCTGTTATATTCTTCATGCCAAACCATACCGTGATACCAGCAATCTTCTGGAAGTTTTTACAAAAGATTTCGGCCGAATTGGACTGATCGCACGAGGTGTTAGAAGCAGGAAATCACGATTACAGGGTTTGTTACAACCATTTTCTCCATTACTGATTAGCTGGATCGGCCAGGGTGAGCTACATACATTAACGCATGCTGAAAATGAAAAAAGAGCTCATCATCTCAAAGCAGGCAACCTGATGACTGGCTTTTATATCAATGAATTAATCATAAATTTTCTTCACAGGGATGATCCTTACCCGGGTTTGTATTCTCGCTACCAGGAAACAATTATCCATCTCGAAAATTCAGAACATATAGAACCGGCACTGAGATTGTTTGAACGTGATTTGCTACAGGAAACTGGCTATGGTCTGATTTTTGACTGTGACGTGGAATCAGGTGAAGATATTAAACCTGACAGAATCTATACTTATTTCCCAGCAAAAGGACCGGTTTTGTCTGATTGCCATGATGAGGACCTGATGCAAATCTCGGGTAGAACGCTATTGGCACTGAATCAGGACAAGATTACAGATGCAGAAATTTTACCAGAAGCTAAGCGGCTGATGCGATACCTGATTAGCTGGCATATGGGTGGCAAGCCGTTGAAAACGAGGGCACTATTCAAACAGTTTTTACCACTATGATACTGTTATAATGTTTACTATCTTCAAAGAAGAAAAATAGCTTATGAAAAATCAGGAAAATATACTTCTGGGTGTCAACATTGATCATGTTGCAACACTCAGACAGGCACGCGGAACACTATATCCGGATCCTGTTCAGGCCGCGTTACTGGCAGAGCAAGCAGGTGCAGATGCCATAACATTGCATTTGCGTGAAGACCGGCGTCATATTCAGGAACGAGATGTAGAAATATTGATAGATATGTTACAGACACGTATGAACCTAGAAATGGCGGTCACTGATGAAATGCTGGCTATTGCCGAGAAAATACAGCCGGCTGACTGTTGTCTTGTTCCCGAGCGACGCGAAGAATTGACGACAGAAGGTGGACTGGATGTTGTAATTCAAAAGAAAAGGATAAAGGAAGCATGCCAAAGGCTGGCAGATGCAGGAGTGCGTGTTTCGTTATTCATCGATGCGGATGAAAAACAGATTGAAGCAGCCGTAGAGTGTAATGCGCCGGCCATTGAGATCCATACCGGGCATTTTGCTGATGCAAATAAATTATCCGAGCATGATAATGAACTAAATAAAATTATATCAGCAGTGGAAATTGGAGTGCAGGCTGGACTACATGTAAACGCTGGCCACGGTCTTCATTACCATAATGTGCATGAAGTTGCTGCAATTCCCGGTGTTAAAGAACTGAATATCGGACATGCTATTATTGCCAGAAGTATTTTTACCGGTCTTGAAGAATCTGTCAGGGAAATGAAACGTTTAATAAAGGAATCACGTTAAATCATGATTTTTGGTATCGGTACAGATATTGTTCGTATTGAAAGAATGCAGCATGGTTTAGATCGGTATGGAGATAAATTTGCCGAACGTATCTTGTCAGCAGAGGAGTTCAGCGAATTTAAGAAAACTGAAACCGGTGCACGATTCCTGGCTAAACGTTTTGCGGCAAAAGAAGCGACTGCAAAGGCAATGGGAACAGGTTTCCGAGATGGTTTATCACTGAAGCATATTTTCGTCGGTCATGATGAGAAAGGAAAACCAATACTGAATTATACCCAGCAGGCCAGTACTTTTATGGAAGAAAATAATATTTCGGAAAGCCACATCAGCCTTGCTGATGAGCAGGAATACGCTGTGGCATTCGTAACCTTGCTAAAAGGTTAAGGCCAGTCGCTTTCCAGTTCGCTATGACCAATTGTTAACAATTGGTCAATAGACTTGTTGAGATTGTTCAAATCACCTTCCATTTCCTTAAAGCTTTTATCGGCCTTGATAGATTTTTCCAGCATGCTTGCGGCAACACGCATGGCAGGAACACCACAATAGGCCGTTGAGCCGTGAATTTTGTGAGTATGATCCCAGAACCCCTGTGGATCATTGGTCTGGTAGGCCATATTCATGAGGTTTTTTAACTCGGGTAGTTCCTTTAACAGCATGGCAAATAATTCTTTTGCCAGCTCGCTGCTGCCACCAGCTTTTTCAATGGCGATGTTTTTATCAAGTATTGGTTCCATTTTTGGAATGACGGAGTTCATGAGCCCTGGTTGGTTAAAATATAATCAAATTTAAATTATCCATCATATTACACAGGAATGCGATTATCTGGAAGAGTAACTGGGGTTATAATGTGGTCCATGAAATATAAAACAATTGAAGAATTCGTTGGTAATACACCACTGGTGAAATTGCAGAGATTACCGGGTGATACCACCAATACTATCCTTGTAAAACTCGAGGGAAATAATCCTGCCGGCTCAGTAAAAGATCGCCCAGCCCTGAGCATGATCCAGCATGCGGAAACACGTGGTGACATTAAACCGGGTGATACCCTGGTTGAAGCAACCAGTGGTAATACCGGAATAGCCCTGGCAATGGCGGCCGCCATAAAAGGTTATCGTATGATATTAATCATGCCTGAGAATATGAGCATTGAGCGTCGGGCAATGATGAAAGCATTTGGCGCAGAGATAATTCTCGTAACCCGGGAACAGGGTATGGAAGGGGCGCGTGACCTGGCCAAAGAAATGGAGCAAAAAGGTGAAGGTATTGTTCTTGATCAATTTGCTAATCAGGATAATCCCGCGGCCCATTATGAAACAACCGGGCCAGAAATATGGAGAGATACCAACGGAGAGATAACACATTTTGTCAGTGCCATGGGTACCACTGGTACTATCATGGGAACATCTCAATATCTCAAAGAGAAGAACCCGGATGTTACTATTGTCGGCGTTCAACCTAGTGAAGGCTCGCAAATACCAGGAATTCGCCGCTGGCCAAAAGAGTATTTGCCATCGATCTTTGATGCCAGTCGTGTTGATCAAACCATCGATGTAACACAGGATGAAGCAGAGGAAACCACGCGTCAGCTTGCAGCAAGGGAAGGTATCTTTTGTGGCATATCATCAGGTGGTGCTGTGGCAGCGGCATTACAACTGAGTAAACAACTCGAGAATGCCGTAATTGTCACCATAATATGCGATCGTGGCGACCGTTATTTGTCGACAGATGTATTTCCCGCATGAATTTATTTGTATTTGAGATAGAAACCATACCTGATATCGAGGGCGGACGTCGTCTTTATGATCTGGCCGGTTTGACAGATAAGGAAGTCGCCAATGTTATGTTTCATAAACGTCGGCAGGAAACCGGAACTGAGAACCTGAGATTACACTTGCAACGAATTGTTGCCATATCCGCCGTATTAAGAACTTCAGATGATCTGACTGTATGGTCACTAGGTGGTGAGATAGATAGTGAAAAAGAAATGATCAGGGAGTTTTTCGAGGTAATTGAGAAACATGCTCCTGATATTATTTCATGGAATGGTAAAAGATTTGACTTACCTGTTTTACATTTTCGTTCATTAGTACATGGAATCAAAGCTCCTCAATACTGGGAGAATAGTGAAAAGAATGAGAACTTAACATTGAACAATTTTGTAAGTCATTCTCAATCATTTCATACCGGCCTTATGGAATCACTGGCAGGCCACGAAATGCCCGAAGAGGTGCCATTACATGAAGTTGCATGCCTGCTAGGTTTTCCAGGCAAGGTAGGGATGAGTTCTGCAAGCGTTTGGGATAATTACAGGGCGGAAAATATTGCTCTGATTCGCAGTTCTTGTGAAACTGTCGCTCTTAATACTTACCTGGTTTATCTACGATATCAACTTATAAGAGGTAAACTAACAAAGCAAGAGTTTGAAGCTGAGTGTGATATTGTCCAGAATATTCTTGCCTCTGAAAATAAAAACCATTTTACTGAATTTCTGAAAGCCTGGCAGCGTTGAATATATGGCTCGTCGCAAAAAGAAATTACCGTCAGAACCGGTAACTGCAACTATAGAATCATTAAGTCCAGAAGGCCGTGGCGTTGCACATATAGACGGCAAAATAACATTTATAGCCGGTGCCCTGGAAGGTGAACTGGTAAATTTTGTTTACGATAACATTCGCGCCAAGTTTAGTGAAGGTCATACAGTTGAAGTTATAAATGCATCGGCTGATCGTGTGGAACCGAAATGTCAGCATGCAGGCATTTGTGGAGGCTGTAGCCTGCAACATATGGATGCACATGCACAAATTCAGCACAAACAATCCGTACTGTTAGATCATTTTCATAACCTTGCAAATATACAACCGGATAAAGTATTAGAACCCTTAACCGGGCCGCTCTGGGGCTATCGAAAAAAGGCGCGCCTGGGTGTTCGTTTTGTAAGGAAGAAGGAACGTGTACTGGTTGGCTTCAGGGAAAAAAACAGTTCATTTCTTGCAGATATTAAACAATGCGAAATTTTGCATCCATCAGTTGGTCATCATTTGATGGAGCTATCCGAACTTATTGGTGGTTTGTCTTGCTTTGATAAAATTGCACAGATTGAGGTAGCAATTGATGATACGCATACATGCCTGGTCTTCAGGAACCTGGTTGATTTAAAAGACAGTGACAGCGAAAAGCTTATATCCTATGCCAGAGATAACAATATCGATCTTTATCTTCAGCCCAAGGGCCCTGATAGTATTGAATTACTGTACCCAGAATCATCGGAATTATCATATAGCGTTGAAAATGGGCTGAATGTTTATTTTCGACCCAGTGATTTCACACAGGTGAATGCAGAAATTAATAAAAAAATGGTTGTTAGGGCCGTTGAGCTTTTGCAATTAGATACAAATGATCGTGTTCTGGAGCTATTTTGTGGACTCGGAAACTTCACTTTAACATTAGCAAAAAAAGTGACTTCGGTTGTTGGCGTGGAAGGCGATAAAGGGTTGGTCGCAAGGGCCAGGGAAAATGCAAAACTGAATAATATGGAGAATATTACTTATCATGTAGCCAACCTCATGGAAGATGTGTCTGGTGCGCCATGGTTGAGAAAAACCAGTTATAACAAAATACTCATTGATCCTCCACGTAGTGGTGCTAGTGAGGTTTTGCCAGATATTGTGAAACTCGATGCTGAACGTATACTTTATATATCGTGTAATCCGGCCACCTTGGCACGCGACACTAACTATCTCGTTAATGAAGCAGGTTATCGACTGGCAAAAGCCGGTGTTATGGATATGTTTCCACACACCTCGCATGTAGAATCTATTGCATTATTTGTTAAGTAAATGGTATGGGCACTGAAATAGAACGAAAATATTTACTAAAAACAGATGGCTGGCGTGAACAGGCAGGTAAACCGGTTCCATTTCGCCAGGGCTACCTGGTTGGTACTGAAAAATCATCAGTAAGAATACGCATTGAGGGAGATAAGGCATTTATTAACATAAAAAGTGCAACACTTGGAATAACGCGTCAGGAATATCAATACCAGATTCCGGTCAGTGATGCGCAAAAGGATCATACCTGGGAAATTGACGAATTTTATGGTGACAATGAGGGATTGATAGTTGCAGAGATCGAGTTAAAGTCAGAAGACGAAACTTTTGAAATTCCTCCATGGATTGGGGACGAGGTATCTGACGATACGCGTTATTATAACGTCTGCCTGGTAAAACACCCGTACAAGGACTGGTCATGACTAAAAATGTTCAAATCAATATCAGTATCGACCAGCAATCTCTTACTGTCTTGCTGGATGGTAAGCAGATAAGAACGTACCAGGTATCCACGGCAACAAACGGCCCTGGTGAGATGATGAATAGTGAATGTACTCCACGCGGCAAACATATTATTCGTGCCAAGATTGGTGAAAATGCAGATATCAACACGGTCTTTGTTGGGCGTCGTGATACCGGTGAACGATACACGCCTGAATTAAGAAAACAATTTCCTGAACGTGACTGGATATTAACGCGAATCATGTGGTTAAGTGGTTGCGAGCCCGGTATTAATCGTCTTGGCGATGTGGACACAATGCGTCGTTATATTTATATTCATGGATGTCCAGATGAAGATGAAATGGGTAAACCAGATTCTCATGGCTGTATCAAAATGCATAATGATGATGTAGTTGATTTATTTGAAATGGTTGCACCAGGCACGCATGTAAATATATTGGAATAAAACCAGATATGTCACTAGGTCCAATAATGCTCGATCTGGAAGGGATTGAGTTAACTGAAGAAGAAAAAGAGCTCCTGCAGAATCCACTGGTGGGGGGTATTATATTATTCACGCGAAATTTTTCTTCAGTTGAACAAATTCATAAACTCGTAAAAGCAATCCATGCAGTACGTGAGCCACGACTGTTAATTGGTGTTGATCATGAAGGCGGCAGAGTACAGCGTTTTCGTGATGGCTTTAGCAGCATTCCTGCCGCCAGGCACTTTGGCGAAGTATATGACAAAGATCCACGTAAAGGCATAATGCTGGCCGAAAAGGCAGGCTGGTTAATGGCAGCAGAACTTCGCGCAGTAGAAATTGATTTTAGTTTTGCGCCAGTACTTGACGTTGATGCGGGCGTCAGCAAAGTCATTGGTGATCGAGCCTTTCACACGGATGAAAAAGTAATTGTTGAACTGGCCCATGCCTATATGAAAGGGATGAATCATGCCGGCATGGCTGCTACAGGTAAGCATTTCCCTGGACATGGCCATGTCGAGGCTGATTCGCATGTGGATATTCCTGTAGATGAGCGTGATTATAATGAAATTTATGCCAGGGATATTATTCCTTTCAAACGTATGATTCATCATGGTCTTGCTGCCATTATGCCAGCTCACGTTATCTATCCAAAAGTTGACAAACAGCCAGCAGGATTCTCCAGTATATGGCTACAAGAGATATTACGAAAACGACTTGGTTTTCAGGGTGTTATATTCAGTGACGATCTGGATATGCAGGGCGCTAGCGTGGCAGGTGATAGTTACACTGACAGGGCTGTTGCCGCACTCGGTGCTGGTTGTGATATGGTACTGATTTGCAATAATCGGAAAGGGGCTATTGAAATTCTGGATAATTTACCAGATAACAATGACCCGGTTTCACACTTGCGGTTGGCAAGAATGCATGGTTTGAACAAAATGAGCATGAAAGACCTGCATGCAAATTATGAATGGAAACAGTCCTGCCAGTTATTACGACAATACCAGGATGATCCTACTCTACAGCTCGAAATATAGAATAACAAGGTGAAGTATGCTGGAGTCGATAAAGGAACTGATATACAGTATTGATAAAAACGACATCTGGATATTACAGATATTCGGAATCATTTTTGCAGCACTACTGTTTGATTTTATCCAAAAGATAGTTCTCAGGCATTTACAACTAAAACTGGAAAAAACAGATAGCCCCTGGGATGATGCATTCATTCATGCATTAAGAAAACCGCTTTCATTACTTATATGGTTGTTAGGTATCTCCTGGGCGTCAGATATTGCTGGTTTTGAATGGGCAAGCCTACAGAGAGAAGTCAGTATCATTCTCGTGATTACGTGGGCACTAACACGATTTATCCACTTTGTTGAAGAAAATATCCTTCAACAAAATGAAATTAAAGGAAAAGCGGTCGACCCGACTACGGCCAACGCGATAACCCAGTTGTTAAGAGTTTCTGTTGCAATAACTGCAACACTCGTTTTACTGGAAACGCTGGGTGTTAATATTTCAGCTATTCTTGCCTTCGGTGGTATTGGTGGCATAGCCGTTGGCTTTGCCGCAAAAGATTTACTGGCTAATTTCTTTGGTGGGATGATGATTTATCTCGACAGGCCATTTTCCATTGGCGACTGGATACGCTCCCCGGATAAAAACATAGAAGGTACTGTTGAGAAAATCGGGTGGCGTTTGACTATTATCAGGACTTTTGACAAACGTCCTTTGTATGTACCAAATTCAGTATTTGCCAGCATAGCGGTTGAAAACCCTTCACGCATGACTAACCGTCGTATATATGAAACCATTGGTGTGCGTTACGATGATGTAGAAAAACTGCCAGGCATTGTTAAAGACGTAAAATCAATGTTGAAGGAACATCCTGAAATTGATCAGAAACAAACAATGATTGTGAATTTTAACAGCTATGCGGCATCGTCACTGGATTTCTTTATCTATACGTTTACGAAGACCACAAACTGGATAAGATTTCACGAAATAAAACAGGATGTGTTATTCAAAATCAGTCAAATAGTGACGGCACATAATGCTGAAATGGCATTTCCTACATCCACAATTCATATTCCTGAAAGAATAGAGGTGCAACATGCTGACGCCTGATGAAGTTCGAAAAATATACCATGAAGCAGAACGCCTCTATTCAAATGAAGAGGTGCAGTCCGCACTGGACAACATGGCAAGTGATATTGAACGTGATTTTGCCGATAAATTACCCGTCGTGCTTCCTGTTATGGCCGGTGCAGTCATAGTCACCGGGCATTTAATGACAAGATTATCATTCCCACTGGAAATTAACTATATACATGCCACGCGTTATGCAAATGATACCAAGGGTGGTGAAATAAGTTGGTTAGCAAAACCAACAGTCGACCTTGATGGCAGGGCAGTTATTATCCTTGATGATATTATTGATGAGGGAATTACGCTTGATAAGATAGTCGAATATTGTAAAAACGAAGGAGCCAGTGAAGTCGCTTGTGCCGTATTGATAGATAAGAAACATGATCGTAAAAAAGGAGCATTACAAGCTGACTATGTAGGGCTGGAGATAGAAGATCGTTATATATTTGGATACGGCATGGACTATAAAGGCTATTTGCGTAATGCAGATGGTATTTATGCTGTGAAAGGTTTATAAAATTATGGCGGAACTGGCAATTATCGGTGGCACCGGGTTAACCTCAATTAGTGATCTAGAGATAACCCGTAGAGAGATGATCACGACACCTTATGGTGAACCATCAGGCCCATTGGTACATGGCGAACTTTATGGTCATGAAGTAATGTTCCTGCCCAGGCATGGTTCTGCTCATACTATACCGCCACATAAAGTTAATTACCGGGCAAATATCTGGGCACTTAAAGAAGCGGGTGCTAGAAATGTCATCGCCATAAATGCGGTAGGCGCCATACAGGCTGATATGCACCCCGCAAGCCTTGTAATACCAGATCAAATTATTGATTACACATGGTCTCGAACCAATACATTTTTTGAAGAAGGGTTATCACAGGTCGTACATATTGATTTTACTGAGCCATACTGCAAGGAAATGAGAAACAAACTTATTGGCGCAGCAAAGTATATCGATCTTCCGGTCTTCGATGAAGCAACCTATGCAGCCATGCAAGGTCCCAGGCTTGAGAGTGCTGCCGAGATAAACAGGCTCGAAAATGACGCCTGCCACATAGTTGGCATGACAGGCATGCCTGAGACTGCTTTGGCACGTGAACTTGAATTATGTTATGCGTGTATCGCGGTTGTTGCTAACATGGCGGCTGGAAGGGGAGAAGGTGAAATCACGATGAGCGAAATTGAACGTCACTTGTCGACCGGAATGGAAAATGTCAAAAAACTGATACGACAAACTGTATCGATGATGGATTGATTCCCCTTCATGGTTGTAAAACTACCGGGATTGTCGATACCTAATTTGCCTGTTCTGGTTTTTCATAGGGTGTAATCAATAACAGCATCCCCATGACCGGGTGATCCAGGTAATGAAGTTCTTTACTGCGAATGCGACGACGTAATTGGTTCATCAGAAAGACGTTAGGTTCCTTGGTTACAGGCTGAACGTCGCCATACACCTGCTCATCCAGTGTTTCAATTTCACCAGTCGTCTCCGTAACCGCATCGGTCGAGGGATGGGCAAAATAGAGAATATCAGTATCAACATGAAGGTAACGCGCCAGCATGACTTTTACCTTGCCATCAACATAAGGGGAAAATTCATGTTCACCTGACAAGCCTGTGGCTGTCATGTGTTTATTCCGTTCCTTGGCGCCTGTGTTACCCAGTATTTTCTTGAAATGAACCCACACAGCCTTTTCTTTAGGCAGGCCAGGCTGGCGCCAGGCAAGATGCACAAGTATTCGACGATTTGGTGATTTTTCTATGAGTTTGGCTTCCTCGGTGAGTCGTTGCTGTGACTTTGGAAGCAACGTAAACATCGCGTCTCGATCATAAGAGGACTTGGGATCCATTGCGTAGGGTTGTCCCAGCTCATGTACGGGTTCTTCCTGCTCGGTTTCTATCGGGCGACGACGTGTCTGCCAGTCTTCTGATTGGCGGTATTGTGCATTGGTGTTTTCAAAAAGAATGAATTCAACATCATAATAGCGGATATCATCTTCAGCAGATACAGAAAATGAAACCAGGGATATAAAGAAAAATATGCAAAGTTGTCGTAACATTATCGCTAAACCAGAATTTCTCAAAACGCTATTATGCCCTAAATAATCGGATTGTATATGTTATGTCGGTCAAAGAAACGCTAAAAATGGGCCACCCCTTGCTATTGCAAGTGGCTGAACCAGTTAAAGATTTTAACACGCCAGAACTTGATGCGCTCATCGAGGATATGTACGACACAATGCAGGCACTCGATGGTGCAGGGCTGGCAGCCCCTCAGATTGGCGTGTGCAAGCGTGTGGTGATTTTCGGTGTTGACGCCAACCCACGCTATCCACAAGTTGAACCTGTACCCAGGACAGTGCTCATAAATCCATCAATCGAAATAATATCCGGGGATAAGGAATCAGGCTGGGAAGGATGTCTCAGTGTACCTGGCATGCGTGGCCTGGTTCCCCGATTCACAAAAATTCGTTACTCAGGCTGTGATCAGTCAGGTAATCCAATTGAACGTGAGGCTACAGATTTTCATGCCCGTGTTGTACAGCATGAAGTCGATCACCTTGATGGCATTTTATATCCTCAACGGATTGAGGACTTACGCTATTTTGGTTTTGAAAATGAACTGTTTGCTGAAGCAAGCGCCACGCCGGATGAATAATGCTTAAAACACTTCATGTTGCTACTGTTGTTATTAGCCTGGCGCTGTTTGTTGGCCGGGGTTCCTGGTTTTATATATTCGGGAAACAGCTGACTTCACGCTGGTTAAAAATTATCCCGCATGTAAATGATACGTTTTTACTGGTTACGGGCATTACTCTGGCTGTTCGGATTCAGCAATATCCTTTTGCACATAGCTGGCTGACAGTTAAGTTAATATGCCTGGTTATTTATATTGTCCTGGGAATGCTGGCGATGAAATGGCATAAGGGAACAAGAGCTGGGTTATATTGTTGGGTTGGTGCGATCCTGGTTTTTCTTTATATGATTTCAGTGGCACTTAGCAAAAACCCGCTACCGCTAGCGTTGAATTAGTCAGCTGGTGAAGAAAAATCATCGAGTAACCGGCTGGTTTCTTCAAAACGTTTCTCTATTGTCGTCAGCGGCTTGCTAATGCGAAGTTTATTACCACCATCAAATTTATAGAAATTAGCCTGGGTCTGAACAAGTTGGATAATTTTCATTAAATCAATATTCGGTTCCTTATCAAATACAATTCTTCCACCTTCTTCACCAAGATCTATTTTCAGTATGCCCATTGGTGTTGCCTTAAGTTTTAACTCGGTAATCGCAATCAGGTTTTTCAATTGTTCTGGCAATAGTCCAAAGCGATCAATCATTTCCACCTGGAGTTCTTTAAGTTCTTCTTTGTTACTGGCGCTTGAGATACGCTTGTAAAGTATCAGGCGTTCGTGAACATCAGGAAGATATTCTTCGGGTATCAGGGCAGTGATTGCCAGATCAATTTCAGTTCCCTGGTGTAATGGTTTATCCAGTTCAGGTTCCTTGCCTTCCTTGAGTGCATTGACGGCACGCTCCAGTAACTCGGTATACATGCTGTATCCAATTTCAATCATCTGGCCACTTTGTTCATCACCGAGTAATTCGCCAGC
The DNA here is from genome assembly GCA_037388705.1 of Gammaproteobacteria bacterium. Lineage (GTDB taxonomy): Bacteria > Pseudomonadota > Gammaproteobacteria > UBA6429 > Thiohalophilaceae > JARRJY01. The sequence goes on along the minus strand of JARRJY010000053.1, from coordinate 24,285 downwards.
ACCACGAATTTCGAGATCATGTGTCGCCAGGGTAAAGCCAGTACCTAAAGATTCAATAGACTCGATGGCTTCAAGGCGTTTTTTTGCATCAGCGGTGATGGATTTCATGGATTGAACAAGAAGATAAGCATAGGCCCGGTGATGGGAACGACCAACGCGGCCACGTAACTGGTAGAGTTGTGCCAGGCCAAATCGATCCGCTTTATTGATAACAATTGTATTTGCTGTCGGAATATCGATGCCTGTTTCAATAATTGTTGTACAGACAAGAATATTAAATCGCTGGTGATAAAAATCAGACATAACTTGTTCCAGTTCGCGCTCGCGCATCTGACCATGCGCAAAATGAACCGTGGCTTCAGGAAGAAGTTCGCTGATCTTTAGGGTCATTTTTTCAATGGTTTCCACTTCGTTGTGAACGAAATATACCTGCCCGCCACGACGGATTTCACGTAAACAGGCTTCCTTGATCTGAGCATTGTTCCACTCAGAAACAAATGTTTTAATGGCAAGCCGTTTGGCGGGCGCGGTAGCAATAATGGAAAGATCACGCAGGCCAGACATTGCCATGTTAAGGGTGCGGGGAATTGGCGTAGCGGTAAGGGTCAAAATATCCACTTCAGAACGAAGTGCCTTAAAGGCTTCTTTTTGCCTTACGCCAAAACGATGTTCTTCGTCGATAATGACCAGACCAAGGTTCTTATACTTGACATCTTTCTGGATCAGTTTGTGCGTACCAATAACAATATCGACTTTTCCTTCTGCCAAATCTTTTAATACTTTTTCCTGTTCTTTTTTGCTGCCAAAACGTGACAGTGATTCGATACGTACTGGCCAGTCAGAAAAGCGATCGCGAAAATTTTGCGTATGTTGCTGTGTCAAAAGTGTTGTAGGGGCCAGGACCGCAACCTGTTTCCCATCCTGGACAGCTATAAATGCAGCACGCATGGCTACCTCGGTTTTACCAAAACCGACATCACCACAAACAAGATGATCCATGGGTTTATCAGAACGCATGTTAGCTATTACGTTATCGATTGCCTGATGTTGATCCGGTGTTTCTTCAAATGGAAAATCAGTAGCAAAAGCCCGGTATGCGGCATCATCTATGTGGTAGGTATACCCGGTACGTGCCTCGCGTCTCGCGTAAATGTCCAGCAGCTCAGCAGCGACATCACGTACCTGTTCATTTGCCTTGCGCCTGGCCTTCTCCCATTGGCCACTGCCGAGTTTATGTAGCGGTGCGGTTTCCGGCGACGAACCGGTATAACGACTGATCAGATGTAACGAACTTACCGGCACATACAGTTTGTCATTGCCAGCATATTCCAGTGTTAAAAATTCAGCCGGAGTATTACCGACATCTAGTGTTTGCAGGCCAAGGTATCGACCAACACCAAATTCTTCATGAACAACCGGGGCGTTTATCGTTAATTCAGCCAGGTTACGGATAATAGTGTCTGCATCACGTTGGCTGGCGCGTCGCCGTCTTCGCTGTAAAACCTGCGCACCAAATAGTTGCGGTTCAGCAATAACAGCAATATCTGGCTGGTAGATTAACAAACCCTGTTCAAGTGGTGCAGTTGTGATTGCTAATGGAATTTCCGAGTGAAAAAAGTCCTGCCAGTTTTTTACTGGTGTTGGGAAGATATCATTATCCCTGAGCAGCTCAATGAGATATTCCCGTCGGCCTGTACTTTCTGCTGCAAACAGGATACGTCCGGAAAAATCCTCCAGGAATGACTTTAATGCTGCAGTGGGGGATGTAGCACGTACATCAAGATTTAACAGGGGAGGTGTTGATGTCGAAAAATTACATGCCGATGGTTTTTCAAATTTAAAATGTTGAAGCTCTATACGCTTGTAAGCTTTAACCGACGAAAGAATTTGTTGTGGTTGTATAAACATTTCTCCGGGTGATAGCAATGGGCGTTCTTGATCGTATCGACGTTGTTCATAGCGTTCATCAATTTCTTGCCAGTGCTTGTCGGCCGCACCCTGGATATCATCGGCGAGCATAACTAATGTATTTTCAGGGAGATAATCAAATAAACCCTGTGCCTCTTCAAAGAAGAGTGGCAGGTAATATTCAATGCCAGGTGGTGCAATGCCATTACTGACATCCCGGTAAATTATCGATGACTTGGCATCACCTTCAAATCGGGCGCGATATGCTTTCCTGAAATGACTAACGGCATCCTTGTTAAGTGGGAATTCACGTGCTGGCAACAGCCTTACCTGGTCAACTTTTTCAACCGAGCGTTGTGTTTCCGGGTCAAAGACACGAATACTTTCAATCTCATCATCAAACAGTTCTATACGGAGTGGTTTGGAGCTACCCATAGGGAATAAATCCAGCAGGCTGCCTCTTACCGTAAATTCCCCGTGTTCTACAACCGATGAGACACAGCTATAACCACTGTTTTCAAGCTGGAGGCGCATCTGGTCAAGGTTTAATGTTTGACCGATATCCAGCATCAGGCTGTTTGCTTGCAGGTAAGAAGGTGGACAGAGGCGTTGCATCAATGTCTGCACAGTAACAATAACAATGCCTTTTCCTAAAGTTGGTAGCTTGTATAAGGCAGTCAGGCGCTCGGAAATAATATCCTGATGTGGTGAAAAAATATCATATGGCAGTGTTTCCCAGTCCGGGAAGTTCAGTATCGGTAAGGAGTCTTCGTTCGTATAAAAGTGTAGTTCATTTTCCAGGCGTTGCGCTGATGCGGTATCAGGCGTAACCAGTAGCACAGGGCCGGTATGATTTTCCGCTGTAGCAGAGGCCACAAGGCCAAAGCTGCTGCCATAAAGATGCCCCCATTGAACTCTTTCACCAACTTTTGCTGGCAGGACAGGTACTAGCGGACTATGCAATGGGTAGTCGGGCTCGGGGATATTACTCATGGATAACTTCAGATATTAGCTGAATTCAAACCGCTATTGTAACGAATAACGCTGCGAAATGTGAATGTCTAAAAACAAATCTGTTAGCGTAATTCTTCCACGGTGAAATCACGGCTAAGGATCTTCGGTGTAATTAAGGCGTAACCCTGCATTTGCCAGTGGGTCAATTCTGTAAAGGCAGAAGGCACAACATCAATGAATTCATAGAAGTCATCCAGTGTATACTGATAATCCGTCGCTGCCAGGTTGCAGACTTTAAATTCAATCCCTAGCGCATGGTAATAACGCATTCTTTCAACAGCATCTTTATATTTATCATAATTTTTCTTTGCGACGGTAACAATTTCGGTGCCATGAATAACTACTTTAATATTCATGAAATCAGTTGCCATGTTATAGGGTGATTCTTCAAGGGGCTTGATTAAAGAGCGAATCCAGTACAGTGCGGAATTGATCTTTTCCGGGTTATCAAAATAGAAATCATAGACAACATTGGGTGTCTGGTAAGGAGTTTGCACAAACCGGGCCTTGTGTTCTTCAGCATAAACTGAATTCACGAAAAAAATAAAAATGATAGCGGAAATGGCTTTTAACATTTTGTTCACCTTTGATAGTAAGTATAGGTGATTTGTCATCCTTGCAAATAAAAAAAGCCGGGTTATTAAACCCGGCTTTTATAGTACTAATATTCGTGCTGGTTATCAGAACTTGAAACTTACACCGATAAATGTACCGGAAAAGTCCATGTTGGCAAAGTTGCCATCCTGGTCATCAAGATCAATGTTCATATCACGAATACCCGCTTCAATGCCCAGCATAAAATCAGTGTGATAGCTGACTTTAGCAATGGTATCGGTAAAAGCACTGTCGCCTGCACCAATCCAGTTTATTTCATAACTAAAACGTAAATTATCAGTAGGACTGATGGCGATGCCAGCGTAGAGCATGGGGATGGTGCCATCAATAGTTGTGGTTGTTTTGGTTGAACCATCATCAACACTGGCTTCACCGTCAAGTTGGCGCGCGGTTAAACCCAGGTCGAATGTTACACCAGTATCCAGCATGTTCCAGAAGGCGGTGATATCAGTATGATCCAGAACCATCTTGGTATTAACCGGGGTATTATACGTTTGGCCTTCGAATGTGAAGTTGACTGATGAGTTACTACCTGTGTGAGATAAAGACGTTGTCATTACCTTAATGTTGGGTACCAGCGGAACAAAGTGACGAAATACCGCGTAGGTATAACCTTCTTTTTCGTCTTCCAGGCCTAGGCCATTGGTTCCGGTACCATCCAGGCTAAGTTTTGTTCCGGATGCACCTGCCTGGAAATCACCACTGATTTCCCGGTCCCAGTTGCCTGTTGCAACTTCAATTGACAATGCAGCATTGGCACTAATTGGTAATGCTGCTAATAATCCCAGAGTGAGAAGTTTTGTTTTCATAATAACCTTCTTATAATTCATTAATACACCTAATTAAAAGTATATCGGTATGTTCTTAAAAAGCTTAAATGCGCTAAGATATATTTGCTAAAAATGTGACTGAATTCCGAATATTGCACGTTATGAAAGGAGAGATGATGAAATTTCCAATAAAAATTATTCTGCTATTGCTGATTTTCTCGATATTATCGGCATGTACAAAGAGCAGGGAACAAACCTTTGATTCCACATTACGTGCCTATGAACAGGTTATCCGCTGGAGAAATATTGAAAAAGTGAATCAGTTCAGAAAGAAACCGCTGGTATTTTCAAATATAGCCAAAGAAAGGTTTAAAAATATAAAAGTCACCGACTATGAAACCACAAACATCGAAGACAAATCACCGGTACTGAAAATTGTCACTGTTACAATGAAGTATTATCACGATCAATATGCTCGTGAAAGATCAATTGAAGACAAGCAGGAATGGCACTTTGATGAAACTAGTGAACTATGGTACATCAGTTCACCATTACCAAATTTTTAAAACCAGAATTTACGGGGTAACTTTTACAACAGAATGTATGACGTACTGGTATTCAAAGTACACTGAAAACTGCGGGTAGTCCCAGCGAGTAATCGGTGGGTCACCGACCTCGTCATATTTGGTATCCGGACTGCCAAATTTTTCTTCTACCGCCGTCATTGTCATACCGCGACCAGGCACCTGTACGGAAACATCCTGAGGAGGAGTAGCCTCAGGCATGGTGAGGGTATCAGCCTTTAACGGGCTTATAGCCAGTAAACTGGTGGCTAATAGTAGTGTTTTCAGTAAACTGCGCATGGCATGACTCCTGGCCAGTAATTCTGTTTATTCTTAGAGCTAAAATATACTCTATCAATGGGTTACAAGCAAAAGCTAATCCACTTTTATGGGAACATTATAGTAAGTATTTGAAAAATAACAAATAATGAAGTTTGACTCAAATCTCATTCCAGGTGTTCTTATCGAACGGTACAAGCGATTTTTAGCCGATATCAGGCTGGAAAACGGTAATATCGTCACGGCACATAGCCCCAACACGGGCAGTATGCTGGGCTGTGCCGAGCCTGGCAGCAGGGTCTGGTTGCGGGATACAGCCAATCCCAGCCGTAAATACCCTTATGCGTGGGAACTGACCACATCGACCGAAGGTACCCTGGTAGGTATCAATACCGGGATTGTGAACCGGCTTGTCAGCGAAGCTATCGAGTCAGGCGTGATAAACGAATTACAGGGGTATCAATCCATTCGCCCCGAGGTGAAATATGGCACAGAAAACAGCCGTATCGATCTGTTACTATCATCTGATAACAAGCCAGATTGTTTCGTGGAAATTAAAAATGTCACGGCGATCAATAGAAAGGGAAATGCCATCTTTCCGGATGCCGTAAGTAAGCGGGCTACACGTCATCTTCGGGAACTGATGCATGTTGTTGAGCAGGGGCAACGGGGAATCATTTTTTTCTGTATACAGCGCGGGGATGTAGCGCAATTTAATCCGGCCGATGAGATTGATCCTGAATATGGTCAAATGTTGCGCAACGCCATAGACAAAGGTGTTGAAGCGTTGGCTTACCGGGCGGTAGTCAGCCCGCATCAAATAACCCTTAAAACAGTTATTCCCATCGTTTGTTCATAACACGTACAGTTTAATGCCGTTTATGTATCAACCTTTTCAACTCTTCATCGGCCTCCGTTATACGCGTGCCAAGCGACGAAACCATTTTATTTCCTTCATCTCCATGACCTCCATGATGGGAATCGCGCTGGGGGTAACTGCACTTATTACCGTTATGTCCGTGATGAACGGATTTGAAAAGGAAGTGCGTGATCGCATTCTGGACATGGTTTCACACTTAACCATTACGCATTACGACAATCGTATGGAAGACTGGCAAAAGGCCGCAAAAGTCGCACGAGAGTATCCCCAGGTGACCGGTGCCGCACCATTTATCGAGGCACAAGGCATGCTGATTAATGGTAAAAACGTCAATGGCAGTTTAATTCGTGGCGTGCTGCCTGAAATGGAAAACCAGGTTTCACGGGTAGAAGCCCACATGGATGAAGGAAAGTGGCAGGACTTAAAAGCCGGAGAATACGGAATCATCCTGGGGCGTGACCTGGCGCGTATTCTCGATGTTGAAGTAGGCAGCAAGGTTACGCTGGTAACGCCAAGCGCAATGTCACCCCGGCTGGAGTGATGCCACGCCTGAAACGTTTTACAGTGGTTGGTACCTTCTATATCGGGATGTACGAGTACGACAGCACCCTGGCCTTGCTTCATCTCAATGATGCACAGAAGCTCTTCAGGCTTGGTAACCAGGTTACAGGCGTCAGGGTTGAACTCAAGGATCTGTTTCTTGCACCACAAATGCGTCGGGAATTACAGAATGATGATCGCTTACTCGGCTACTGGATACGTGACTGGGGCTCCTACCATGCAAACTGGTTTCGCGCGGTAAAAATCGAAAAGCGTATGATTTTCCTGTTATTAACCCTGATCATAGCCGTGGCGGCATTTAATATCGTTTCCACGCTGGTCATGCTGGTGACGGACAAGGAAAGTGATATCGCCATTTTACGTACCCTGGGTGCTTCACCAAAAAGTATTCTCGGTATCTTTATGATCCAGGGAACACTGATTGGCGTAATTGGGACTGTGCTTGGCATAATTGGCGGCATCAGCCTGGCCACCAACCTTGATGTGGTGGTGCCGTTTATCGAGAATGTTTTTGGTTTCCGCGTCCTTGATCCAACGGTTTACTACATCAGTGAGATGCCATCAGAACTGCACTGGTCTGATGTCTGGACTATCGCAATTGTGTCATTCGTTCTGGGCGTTGTTTCTACAATCTATCCGGCCTGGCGTGCCAGCCGTACCCAACCTGCCGAGGCATTACGTTATGAGTGATAACGTTATTGAATGTCATGGTTTAACGAAGACCTTCACGGAAGGACCCCAGGCGGTTGAGGTGCTAAAGGGTATCGATTTACAGGTTCAAAAAGGTGAACGCATCGCGATTGTTGGTGCATCAGGATCGGGGAAAAGTACTCTGCTGCACCTGCTAGGCGGGCTGGATGTGCCGTCTGATGGCGAGGTAAAAGTCATTGGTCGAAGTATGTCCTCGCTGGACGAAGCGGAGCGGGGCACACTGCGCAATCAGTCACTGGGTTTTGTTTACCAGTTTCATCATCTACTGGGAGAGTTCAGCGCACTGGAAAACGTCAGCATGCCGCTGCTCATACGGGGCGTCTCATCAGTTAAAGCCAGCCAGAAGGCGACTGATATGCTGGAAGGGGTCGGTCTTGGACAACGCCTGTCACACAAACCCGGTGAGCTTTCAGGTGGCGAGCGCCAGAGGGCAGCCATTGCCAGGGCCCTGGTAACAGAGCCACAGTGTGTCCTGGCGGATGAACCGACAGGGAACCTGGATGCGAAAACGGCAGAGCAAATCTATGAGCTGATGTTAGAACTCAACAAGGAATTTTCCACCAGTTTTATCATCGTTACCCATGATGAACGCTTTGCCGCGAAAATGAATCGCACCTTAAGAATCGAAGATGGAAAAATACAATAAAAACAATAAGATAAAGATTATATTTAATGTATAGTTAAAGTGATTTGTTAACTTTTCTGGCGCAGTTTTCGTTGCTTTAAATGTGCCACAAGGCGCATTCGCCAGAGCAGACGAATGGTGAAAAAGCCGATCATGGCGCTAATTACCCCAACAACCGCGCAACCCAGTAAAAAGGGCTGCCAGATCACCCCAAGTTCAGTCGTCAACCAGTCCACTGAAAGTTCAAAAGCAAATTCCTGTTCTTTACTACCCAGTATCCAGGTACCCACCAGGTAGCAAAAATAAAACAAGGGCGGGATGGTGACAGGATTTGATACCCATACCAGCCCGACAGAGATAGGCAAATTACAACGAACCAGGATCGCCGTAGCAGCGGCCAGTACCATCTGGAAAGGCACTGGTACAAATGCCATAAACAGGCCAACCGCAAAGGCGGCCGAAACAGAGCGCCGGTTTAAATGTAGCAGATTTGGATCGTGCAAAAGCGTACCGAAGACTTTGTTCAGGGAGGGGTGGTTACGGATCATTTCGTGATCCGGCATGTACTTTTTAATAAACTTCTTTGGCATAACTGCATTCTACTACTAGAACGCGGTAATATTATCAAATATCACATCTCATTGCGTGGTGATAATTTATTCAAGATTAAAGGTGAAAGCAGGATGCTTGTGCTTGAAAGAAGGGAAGGCGAATCAATAAAGCTTGGCAAGAATACCGAAATAAAAATCACCAATATTGACGGTAAAAGGGGAAAAGTTGGAACTAATGCACCCAAAGAACTCATAATTGAGAGAATAGTTTCAAAAGAAAGGAAAAGGGTTTCTCAAACTTCATAATATGAGCATCCTGTGATGTCTTTTGCTTCCTGAGATGGCCTGCATTTGGTAGAGTAGGCGCTCGAAATAACAGACATTATAGATAAGGAAGGAAAATCCACGGTGTTTGAAATGGTGCAAGCTGGCGGCTTGATTATGCTGCCGATTCTTTTGTGTTCTGTGCTGGCCCTGGCCATTGTAATTGAACGTTTCTGGTCGCTACAAAGCAAAAAAGTTAATCCTCCGCACCTGGTTTCCCAGGTATGGCAATGGCATAAGAGTGACGATTTGAGTGATGAACATATCCAGTCTCTGGGTAACAGTTCGCCACTGGGCAAGATCCTGGCTGTTGGTTTGGTAAACCGGCAGCATCCACGAGACATCATGAAGGAAAGTATTGAGGAAGCCGGGCGCCAGATTGTACTGGAACTCGAACGTTTTCTGAATACACTGGGTACCATTGCATCCATCACACCGTTATTAGGTCTGTTGGGAACTGTTATCGGCATGATCAAAGTCTTCGCGGCCATCACAACGCACGGGGTGGGGAATCCTGCGGTATTGGCAGGAGGTATTTCAGAAGCACTGATTACAACAGCTGCTGGCTTATCCGTGGCGATTCCCAGTCTGATTTTTTATCGCTACTTCCGTGGTAAGGTTGATGAACTTGTACTTGAGATGGAAGATGAGGCATTAAAGATCGTTGATGTTATGCATGGCGATCGTGAAACAGCCAGTTAGCGGGTAGAGTCATGTTATTACGTCACAAACGCGATAAAGAGCCTGACCTCAATATCACGCCACTAATTGACGTGGTATTCCTGTTACTGATCTTCTTCATGGTCTCTACGACTTTCGAAAAAGAATCAGAAATCAGTATCGAGCTGCCAGATGCCAGCGGTAAACCTGTTAAGAAGGAAGAGTTTACTATTGAAGTTACCATCGATGCGCAGGGCAGGTATTTTGTGAACCAGCGCCGTGTAAAGGATACTTCTATCGTAACGTTAAAGCAGGCAGTTTCAGTGGTACGTGGTTCACATAAAGATCCACAGTACATCATCAGTGCTGATCGCAACACCCCTCACCAGGCAGTAGTCAAGGCAATGGATGCGGCACGTCAGCTAGGTCTGTACAAGCTAACCTTTGCCACGAAACAAGCTGACGAAGAAAAATAATATATCAATGACTGCTCAATCAGGGACAAAGGGTGGCTTAAAAGTTTATCGCCGTCTTTTGTCATATTCACTTCCACACTGGAAAGCATTCCTGGTTGCCTCAATTGGCATGATCATTTTTTCGGCAACGGATGCGGCTTTTGCCAAGTTGATCGAACCTATGCTTGATGGCAGCTTTGTGAACAAAGATCAGCAAACCATAAAATGGGTACCACTTTTAATTATTGCGGTATTCTTTATACGTATTGTTAGTGGATTCCTGTCGACATATGGCATGGCCTGGATTTCCCGGAATGTAATCCGGGATTTGCGAAGCCGTATGTTTAACCAGTTACTCAATTTACCAACACGTTATTATGATCATGCTTCATCAGGTGTTTTACTCTCAAAATTATTGTATGACGTTGAGCAGTTAGCCCAAGCTTCTTCCAATGTGATATCTATTCTTATCAGGGATACGCTAACAGTTGTTTTCCTGGTGGCGCTGATGCTATGGCATAGTGTCAACCTGACAATCATCCTGTTGGTTATTTTACCATTGATGGCCATGCTGGTTATTTATATCAGTAAGCGATTCAGGAAGCTGGGTAAACGTATTCAACATTCCATGGGTGATGTTTCGCATGTTGCCCAGGAATCCATTGATGCGCAGCGGGATATTAAAATATTTGGCGGGCACGATTATGAAACAAGGCAATTTGAAATTGTCAACGATTATAATCGAAAGCAATATCTTAAACTTGCCGCTACCAACGCGATAAGCGTACCACTCGTACAATTCATTGTTGGCTCTGCTTTTGCAGGTATGGTTTACCTGGCAACTCAACCCGCTATCCTGGATACCATTTCAGTAGGAAAGTTCATGTCGTTTTTGATGGCGATGCTTATGTTGATGCAACCAGTACGCCGATTAACCATGATTAATGAAAGTTTGCAAAGGGGTATTGCGGCCGCCGAGAGTGTATTTGAGTTTCTTGACCAGGAAAAAGAAAAAGATACCGGCAATTACAAACTGGAAAAAGTATCAGGAAATGTGCAGTTCAAGGATGTATGTTTTGCTTATGAACAAGACAAACCAGATATTCTAAATAATATTAATCTTGATATTGCGGCAGGGGAAAGTGTGGCCTTTGTTGGACGCTCGGGTGCAGGTAAAACGACGTTAGTCAGCTTGCTGCCCCGTTTTTATGATGCTACTGAAGGCCAAATCACCGTCGATGGCGTTAATACCCATGATTTAAAGCTATCGGACCTGCGCAGTCATATTGCACTGGTGAGTCAGCACGTCACGCTTTTTAACGATACCATTGCCCATAACATCGCTTATGGTTCACTGGATGATGCCAGTGAAGATGATATTCGTAATGCCGCAAAAGCAGCGCACGCGCTGGAATTTATTGAGCAGTTACCCGATGGTATGGATACCATTGTTGGTGAAAACGGCGTGTTATTATCAGGCGGGCAACGTCAACGACTTGCTATTGCACGTGCCATATTAAAAGATGCACCGATATTGATTCTGGACGAAGCGACATCTGCACTGGATACAGAGTCAGAACGGCATATACAAAGTGCACTCAACGAGCTAATGAAGAACAGGACAACACTGGTAATTGCGCATCGCCTGTCAACTATTGAGAGTGTTGATAGAATTGTTGTACTGGAACAGGGAAGCATTGTCGAGCAGGGGAATCACAAGGAATTGTTGGAAATAGATGGTAAATACGCGGCGTTATATAACCTGCAATTTGCCGATAAATAATAAGAAAGGTGAATTCGGTGAGTTCCGATATTGAAAACCTGTTAACCAGAGCCTGGTACGAGCGTAATATATTGTCAGTGGCGTTACGGCCAGTATCATGGCTTTTCTGTTTGCTGGTCTTTCTAAGGCGTCTAGCATATAAAATAAAACTGTTTCGCTCAACAAAACTCCCGGTACCGGTCGTGGTCGTCGGGAATATTACGGTGGGCGGCACAGGTAAAACCCCGCTTGTAATTGAACTGGCTGAACTGTTAATAAGAACGGGTTATCGCCCGGGTATTGTGAGCCGGGGTTATCGTGGAAAGGCACGTTCATGGCCACAACAGGTAAGGCCTGACAGTGATCCTGTTATGGTGGGGGATGAGCCGGTATTGATAACTCGTCGTACCGGGTGTCCAATGGCGGTTGGTCCTGACCGTGTTGCTGCCGGGCAGGCATTAATTCAATACCATGACTGTGACATTATTATTTCAGATGACGGCCTGCAACATTACAAGTTAAAAAGAAATATCGAGATAGCCGTAATAGATGGCACCAGGCGATTTGGAAATGGTTTCTGTTTACCAGCCGGTCCTTTGCGTGAGCCGGTAAAACGATTACATGAGGTGGATTTCAGGTTTACCAATGGTACCGCTGCTAACGATGAAATCCTTATGCAGTACAAGATTATGGATCTGGTTTCCATGAATGATACCGTCAAAAGATGTAATTTGTCTGAATTTAAAGGTAAACAGGTACATGCCATTGCCGGTATTGGTAATCCACAGCGATTTTTTGATCAGTTACGTACCAGTGGTCTGGGCGTGATTGAACACAGTTTCCCCGATCATCACGAGTATCTGCGTAAAGATATTACATTTAATGATAATCTTCCGGTTATCATGACTGAAAAAGATGCGGTAAAATGTTTCCGTTATCATAGCGAAAATATGTGGTATTTACCTGTTGCAACAACATTACCGAAAAATTTTGAATCTCAGTTCGTCGATCTACTGGAATCTTCACCAAAGGTTAAATAATGGATAAAAAATTACTTGATATCCTTGCATGCCCGGTCTGTAAAGGCCCGCTGGTATATAAGAAAGAGAACAATGAACTCATCTGCAAAGCAGATCGCCTCGCTTATCCAATACGTGATGATATTCCCGTAATGCTGGAGGAAGAGGCCAGGCAACTCCCGGCTGACGAGGAAGTTTGATGTCATTCAGTATTGTTATACCGGCAAGGTACGCTTCAACCCGGTTACCTGGTAAACCTTTACTGGATATTGCCGGCAAACCAATGATCCAGCATGTTTATGAACGCGCGATGGAAAGTGGTGCGAAACAGGTCATTATTGCTACTGACGATATAAAAATTCAGCAGGCAGCAGAACAATTTAATGCAGAAGTCTGCATGACCTCAGATAAACATCGTTCGGGTACGGAACGACTGGCTGAAGTCATTGATACCTGTAATATCGATGACGATCATATTGTCATTAACCTGCAAGGTGATGAACCTTTGCTACCGCCAAAATGCTTGCAGCAGGTCGCACAGGCACTGGAGGACAACAAAGATGCGTCAGTTGCGACATTATGCACACATATGACATCAGTCGATGAGATTTTCGATCCGCATGCCGTAAAGGTTGTGCTAGATCATCGGCAACATGCTCTTTATTTTACACGCGCACCTGTACCCTGGGACAGGGAGCGCTTTAACGATGAACCTCAACTAACAGAAGAACAATTATCAGTTTATCGTCGTCACATTGGTCTTTATGCATACCGGGCAGGTTTTGTAAAAAAATACATTGAACTCCCACAAACCGACTTGGAAAAAATTGAGTCATTGGAGCAGTTGCGTGTTATGTGGCATGGTTTCTCTATAGTTGTACCCCTGGCAGAAGAAGTACCAGGTCCGGGTGTTGATACCGTGGAAGACCTGGAAAATGTCAGGAACATATTATCCTGATTAATATTGAGTACTGGCGTATCTCACCGGTAGTAAACTAATATTTAATCACTTTGCTCTTAAGCAGAGTATATGAAATATCTTTAACATTCCCTTTCAGGTGAAAAATCACTATACGTAATCATACGTAAGTAGATTTTACTCTTAATTAATCCATGCACTGACCGATAGCCTAGAATAATAAAGAAATGACTGCGATTATATGACGTGACCATAACACGATTTCAGGACACGGATGATGAAACCCATTAAATTGACAATCTTTCTTGCGTTCATAGCAGGTATGTGCCTGTTAACTACGCTTGGGTTGATTCAAATTATTTATCACCAGGCAAGTGAAGAAACTCTCAAATTTTCATTAATAGTCACTTTGACAGGGGTGATGCTTATTCTGTTAATGGAAGATAAAATCACCAGGAAATTATTTCACCTATGCCTTTGGATTCCTTCCCTGCAGGATAATACCGTCAAGACCAAGCAGGACGCCTTGATTGCTGGTGCAACATTAGCCAAACGAGATCAATTACTCTCACAGGTGCCGGATAGAAATCTTAAATCTCAAGGTAGTACAACCCTGTACAGTGAATATAATCGTGATTTATTTGATTTATTGCCCATCGGGCTGGCGTTAACAAAACTGGATGGAAAACTAATTGATGTAAACCCTGCCTACTGCAATATCGTCGGACATTCTGCTGAAGAATTAAAACAGTTAAGTTACTGGGATTTAACACCATCTGATTACCAGGAAAATGAAAAAGAACAGTTAAAAAAATTGGAATCAATTGGTCAATATGGACCTTACGTTAAAGAATATATTCATGCGGATGGGCATCGGGTTCCTGTTAGATTGAAAGGTAAACTGATATCGAAAGAGGGTGAAGACTATATCTGGTCAAGTGTTGAAGATATTACAGAGCAAATAAAAGCCAACCGGAAAATCAACCTTCTCAAAGCTACGCTGGATGAAACGCATGATTGTGTATTTATGTTCAGGGAAGACTCGCTTGAGTTTTTTTACGTCAACCAGGGGGCGCTTGAACAGGTTGGTTATTCATACGAGGAGATGATAAATATGACTCCGTATGATATCAAGCCAGATTTTACAGAGAAAAAATTTCGAGAATATATCTCAGAACTTAAATCGGGCGAAAAAAATATCTTAAAGTTAGAAACGGTTCATGAGCATAAAGATGGACATCATGTTCCGGTGGAAATTCTCTTGCAATATCTGAAACTTAACGATGCTGAACCGCATTTTGTCGCCATTGTTCGTGATATTACCGAACGTAAAAAAGCTGAAATGGCATTGCAGAAGACAAATGATGAGCTGGAAGAGAGAGTTAAGAGGCGTACGTTAGAATACCGGGAAGCGAAAGAAGCAGCTGAGTGTGCGAATCGTGCAAAGTCTGATTTTTTATCAAGTATGAGTCACGAGTTGAGAACACCTTTAAATGCAATCATGGGCTTTAGCCAGTTATTACAGGTTAATAGTAACCTGCCTTCAGATGTTAAAGAAGATGTGGATGAAATTTACAAGGCGGGAAATCATCTCCTCAAGCTAATTGATGAAGTGCTTGATTTGGCAAAAATTGAGGCCGGCCATATTGATTTATCAATGTCTTCTGTTAGTTATACGGAGTTAATGACTGAGTGCGTACGTCTTCTGGAGCCACTTGCACTTCAAAATAATGTCCAGATGGTTATGCAACCACTAACAGATGATATAATCTTAAATGCGGACAAAATTCGGCTGAAACAGATCGTGATTAACTTGTTATCAAATGCCATTAAATATAACAAAAAGTCAGGAAGGGTAGAAATTGCTATAAAGTCGATTAATGAAATATTTTATGGAATATCAATAAAAGATACAGGTATAGGGATTAAAAAGGATAATCTTAATAAAATATTTGAGGAGTTTAATCGACTGGATGCAAAAGGATCAGGTATTGAAGGAACCGGAATTGGGTTAGTGATTACTAAACAACTCATTGAAATGATGGGTGGGCAAATCAGAGTGGAAAGTGAATATGGCCGGGGAAGTATCTTTTGGGTAGAACTCCCAAAAGTATAAATCTACAAAGTAATTTTACAAGAAAAAACAAGGCAGAGAAACTTCCAATTTTTTTAAAAGTTTCTCTTTGGCCTGGTTTATTTTCCTGGTGTAGATTACGTTTGGTTGTATACTGAAGATTAACCAATACACAACATATATTTTCAGGCGGCTTCTTCAGCTTCCTCTTTATTGCCGGAAGAAAAATAAAGTAATGCACCAACGACAATTAGTGCACCCTTGATAACCCAGCCGACAGTTGGGCCCCACATATCAATCCAGGCCAGAATAATAAACTCCAAATTGATTAAATTTAATACAATTGAGCCGATGCCGAAAAATAACATAGCTGAACCCAGTTCCTTCATACTGCCTCCTTGTTGTGCATCACAAACTATTGTTAAACATTTACTTTATTATAGTCGGCATTTTCGATTCATCCACAAACCGATACTGAATGTATTTGTGCAAAATGAATTANNNATATAAAAATATTATTAATGATATCTCAATACAATTATTTATTTCTTTGAAATGGGGGTTTAAGTGAATAAATTGCTGACCGCGCTTGCGCTTGTACTGATATATGGCATGGGTCATCCTGCTGTTGCAACTGAACAAACAATGACTGCCGAGGAGTTTGAAGCACAACTACATTACAAACAAGGAAAGATTGAATTACCTGGCGGCAGAGCCACATTAAATGTACCAGGCAATTTTCGTTACCTTGGCCCGGAAGATGCAAACAAAATACTTGAAATAGCGTGGGGTAACCCCCCCGGTTCCAAAACCCTGGGAATGTTGTTCCCGAGTGATATAAGCCCTTTAAGTCAGGATGGGTGGGGTGTGGTGATACAATATGATCATGATGGCCATATATCCGACGAAGATGCTCAGGAAATCGATTACGATGACTTACTAGAGAATATGCAGGATGAAACTCGTGAAGCAAGCCAGCAGCGAGTTCAGCAAGGATATGGATCAATCGACCTCGTTGGTTGGGCTGAACCACCGAGTTACAGTGCCAGTACGCATAAGATGTACTGGGCCAAGGAGCTGAAGTTTGGTGATAGCGGTGAAAATACCCTGAACTACAACATACGTGTGCTAGGACGCGAAGGTGTGCTGGTTTTGAATGCCATAGCCGGCATGAGTCAGATAGGGCAGATCAAGCAAGAGATGAATGATGTTTTATCGTTTTCTAATTTCAATGAAGGCCACCGCTACGAGGACTTCAACGCCAGCACAGACAAAGTTGCAACCTATGGACTGGCTGCCCTTGTGGGTGGTGCTGTTGCAGCTAAGACCGGCTTTTTTGCCAAGCTGGTAGCACTACTGGTTGCTGGCAAAAAGTTTATTATTATCGGGTTGTTAGCAATTGGCGGCATCATTGGCAAGATGTTTGGTCGTAAGTCTAAAGAGCAGGTTTGATGCCCTGTCTGTGATAAAGGGTAATACAGACACGTATAAGCTTTATCTGCGGTAATAAGCATGATCAAATGGGCACTGCTCTTTTTGCAGAGTGCTAAATACGGCAAGGCACTATTGTCTGGTGGCAGCATGCTGTTGTCGGTGTTCGCATACTCGTTGCTGTTTGGGTGGCGGTATGCAGTCGGCTTTGTAGTTTTGATTTTTATCCACGAGATGGGCCATTACATCGCGGCGCGGCAACGTGGCCTGAATGTTAGCTTGCCGGCATTTATTCCTTTCGTGGGGGCCTGGATACAACTAAAGGAGTTGCCACATAGCGTAGAAACTGAAGCATACGTCGGTCTTGCCGGACCTTATGCCGGGACTATTGCATCACTGGTTTGCTATCTTGTAGCAGACCAGTTAAATTCACAGCTGTTATACGCTATTTCATATGCCGGTTTTATAATAAACCTGTTCAACATGCTACCGTTATCACCTCTAGATGGTGGCCGGATAACTGCCATTGTATCGCCAAAAATGTGGTTTATCGGTGTGCCACTATTGATCGCATTGTTTTTATACCAACCAAGTCCTCTTTATATTCTTGTGGCAATCCTGGCGATACCCCAGTTATTGGCCGCCCGGAAACTACGAGGCGATAATAATGATCAGTATTATGACGTATCATTGAATGATCGGGTGAACTACGCGATTTGGTACCTGGGACTTGTGGCATTGCTGGGCTACATGAGCCTGCAGGCATACCAACTTGTTGGGTATTGAATCTGAAATTCAGGATTGTGAATGAACAAAAAGTGGGCGTATCCTGAAAAATATTAAACACATAGTAAAGGAAAACTTTAAATATGAACAACCGGGTATTCTTCTTTATTGGGATTTTGGTGGCAATTTTTACTATCTATAAGATAAGTACACATGAACCTGAGGTTGAACAACAGGCCATCACCGTAGAACATGTCAGGGAAGCAATTAACCTGACAAGGAACGTCACTGACAAGGTTGATGCTTACTTTGATGATTTTAGAAATTTACCAATCTCCAACAAGGAAGCAGGACTGCCTTCTCCTAATGAAATTACATCAGAAAATGTAAAAAGTGTGACCATTTACGGTAATAGAGTAATGGTAAAATTTAAGAAACATTTACCTCAGGGAGCTAGATTCGATCTGAAAGCGGATTTTTCCAAGACGCAACCAATAAAACTTGAATGGCGTTGTATTGTTGAGAATATTAATAAAGCATTCTTTGAAGAAGTCTATCCTGAATGTATGTATACCGACTCCGATGTGATGGAAGATCTTATGCAGGCGATACATCAGAAGGATATTGCAAAGATTGAGGTGGCACTGGATAACGGTGCAGATATTAATGGTGAGTTAAACGGTGATACCCCGTTATTAATGGCAATTGTAAGAGGAGGCAAAGTCGAAGTTATCGAGTATTTGCTGGATAATGATGCAGATATTGAACAGGGTACCTCATATTACAGTGAACGAACTCCATTAATGGTTGCGCTTACTAATAGCAATAAGGAAGTTGTAACGCTATTAGTGGAACGGGGTGCTGACGTAAACGCAACAGATAAAAATGGTAAGACGATATTACAACAACTCAGAGAAGGTCGTACTTATATTGAAACTCCTTACTATGAAAAATTGTTGCTAGATGCTGGCGCAGAGGATCCGAGTCAGTTTTAAAAAAGTATGTTGTTTTACTAGTCTAAATCCAGGGCCAGGAACAGGGCATGGAGCTCTTTCTGGTCTGGTGTGAGAACAGGTATGGTATGGGTTTTTGGTACCCTGCGATTGGCATCACCAAACTGGTTCGGTTGTATAGTTGAAACCGCTTCGCAGCTTTGCAGTACCAGTGATGGTCCGTCTTCCAGTACTTCGATAATCTGGCAACGTAAGCCATGATGGCGGACTTTTAATCCAATCATGCCACGCAGTTGTTCAATTGTGATTACGATTTCATCCATGGACTTAATATAGCTCATTCCGCGCGCATTGCGTCAACCGGGTTGAGATCGGCGGCATGTTTTGCCGGTATCAAGCCGGCCACCAGTCCCGTTAATATGCAAACGACTTCGGCAAGGATGTTGTAATTCCACGCGGTATCGACAGGTAAATCAGGTAACGCGAGTTTGAGTGCAGTGACAATAGTGAGTCCAATACTCAGGCCTGCCAGCCCACCGAGACCAGCCAATATGGTTGCTTCACCAAGGAACAGCCAGAGAATATGCTGACGTTTAGCACCCAGGGCACGTAGCAAACCGATTTCCGAGGTGCGTTCAGTGACAGAAATGGTCATGATAGTCAGTATTCCAATACCCCCAACAAAAAGTGAGATAGCACCCAGGGCGGCAACGATCATGGTCAGGACTTCAAGGATACCACCTAGCACCTCGAGCATCTGTTCCTGTGTAGTGATGGTGAAGTCTTGTCGACCATGGCGCTTACTCAGCCGATGAGTGATTTGCGCTACGAAATGCTCAAGATCGGCCTGTGCCGTGTAGAGAATATCGATTTCCATCAGGCTATCCAGGTTGAGCAAGTCCATACAGGTAGCAATGGGTACGTATACGGTGTCATCCATGTCAAAGCCAAGGACCTGGCCTTTTGACGCCATAACACCAATAATACGAAATGCCTGGCCACCAATACGAATGCGCTGTCCCAGCGCATTTTTCTCACCAAATAACTCTGTTTTCAGTTTGCTTCCCAATACGGCATAGGAACCGCCACGGCGTGGATCACCCCTCGGTAAAAAACGACCACTTTGTAATTCAAAACGGAAGGCTTCGGGAAAACCATGGGTTGTACCGTAAATATTTGTGCGTCTGGTTTTATCGCGAGATTCAACATCAACATTACCCTGTACGAATGAGACAACTGCACGGGCATAACTGAGTTTTTCAAGCGCAATAGCATCATCGATTGTCAGAGGTTGAGTGTTACCAAACACACCAATAGCGGCACCATGCGTTGTTGTTTTACCAGGATTGATGGCTACGATGTTAGAGCCAAACTGGGTGAATTCCGACAGGACATACTGGTGAACGCCACGGCCAATGGAGGTAAGCAGGACAACAGCAATTACCCCTACCGCAATACCCGAGGCGGTCAGGCTGCTACGCAACTTGTGAGCCATGATGGTATGAAGCGTGAAGTGCATGAAATCGGGTAATAGCATGCTGATCTCAGTGATGTGCCAGTGCAATAACAGGATCAAGACGGGCAGCTTTACGGGCCGGCATAGTACCGAAGAATAACCCGGTAAAGAAAGCCGTAAACAGTGACAGGTAAATTGCCCAGGCAGGAGGACTGACAATGAACGCGGGATAGAGTTGTTCAATAAACCAAGCGCCGGCATAGCCAAGGCCTATCCCAACAAGGCCACCGGCAGTGGCAAGTAAGACCGATTCATACAGGAAAAGCATACGGATGTTTTTCTGTGGCGCACCCAGCGCTTTTAGCAGACCGATTTCATATGTACGCTGTGAAACGGATATCAGCATCACGTTCATGATCAATATACCGGCGACTGCCAGGCTAATAGCAGCAATACCAGCAACTGCCATGGTAATAACCGTGAGAATTTCGTCAAAAGTTCCCAGTACTGCATCCTGGGTAATAACCGTGACATCCAGTTTGTTATGGTGACGTTTTTTCATGATTTTCAGGATATCTTCGCCAGCCTCGTCAATCGTCTCACGACTTTTTGCTTCGACCAGGATGCGGAACAGGGAAGGTGTATTAAACATACTTAATGCAGACGCGACAGGGACAATCACCAGGTCTTCGGTGTTAACACCCACTGAATGACCTTCTGATTTAAGTACCCCGATAACACGACACCGGTATTCACCAAGCCGTAACCATTCTCCCTGGGTACGTTGGTTACCAAATATTTCTTCACGTATTTTATGACCGATAACACATACCGGACTGCTTTTATCAATATCAATTTCGGGAAGGAATTTTCCCTGTAGCATCTCCCAACGACGTACAGTGAGAAGTTCATGGGTTGAGCCAATGATGGGGACTTCACGTTCCAGTTGTTTCCAGGAAACGTTCGCCACACCGAGACTGATAGGTGCAATACGTTTAACAGAAGGACTTTGTAACAGGGCTTTGGCATCCTGTAGTGTTAAATCACGCGGTGTTTTACCAATAAGCAGTGAAGGTGCAAAACCACTGGTTTCCACGCGCCCTGGCAGAACAATTAACAGGTGAGTACCAAGTGAGGCAAATTCACTTGTAATATAGTGCTTTGCACCACTTCCTAACCCGGTAAGAATGGTGACCGAAGCTACACCAATTGACATGGCAAATAAAATAAGTGCAGTCCTGAGTTTATGACTGGTAAGTGCTCTTATTGCATAGTTCAGGGCATCAATAATCCGCATGGCTATGGCTCATCGGGTTATCCATCATTTGCAATACGACCATCGATCATTTTTATTTTACGCCGGGCACGTGAACCAATAGCAGGATCATGGGTAACCGTTATCAACGTGATACCTTTATCCAGGTATGATTCCAGTACCTCGATCACTTCATTGCCTGAGTGACGGTCAAGGTTACCGGTGGGTTCATCAGCGAGAATAATCCTGGGGTTAAGTACCGTGGCACGGGCAATGGCCACACGTTGTCGTTGACCACCGGAAAGTTGATTAGGCTTGTGATGTGCGCGGTGTTCAAGATTCACTGAGGCAAGGATTTCATTCACCTTTTCCTTACGAGTTTCTGGCGGCATGCCTGCCAACACCATCGGCAATTCAATATTCTCGGCAGTACTTAAACGTGCAACCAGGTGAAAAAACTGGAAAACAAAACCAATATTATCGCGCCGGAAATCAGCCAGTTCATCTTCAGTAAATTGAGTGATATTGCGGTTTTCAAAAAGGTAATCACCCGATGTTGGCCTATCCAGCAGTCCAAGTATATTCAGCAGGGTAGATTTTCCTGAACCGGATGGGCCCATGATTGAAATGTACTCACCAGCGTCGATGTTAAGTTGAATATTATCCAGCGCCTTGACGATTTGATCGCCGACGAGAAATTGGCGACAGATATTTTCAAGTTTTATCATGTCGATAGTTTATTTCTTGGTGGCTTCTATTTTTACCTTGACCCCATCCTCCAGGCCTTCTACATCAGTGGTTGAAACAATTTTGTCATTGGCCTTTAACCCGGATAAGATTTCGGTATATTTCCAGTTCGATAAGCCGGTCGTGACCTTGGTTTTTAACAAGGTATTTTCATCTCCCTGGAAAAGATAAACATAATCATCATGTAGTAATGCTTCAGTTGGGATGCGTAATCTGTCGGTTTTCTTTTCTGATATTACTTCAACGTCGGCACTGTATCCGGGCATGAGCTGGTATTTCTCGTCAAGATTCCTGAAAGCGACATCAACATCGACGGTGCGCGCCTGTTTCTCAACATCCAGTACATAGACGCCGACACGAGAAACTTCACCTTCGAAGGTAACATCATCAAAGGCATCCAGTGTAATTCTGGATGGCATACCTGTTTTTATACGGCGTGCATCAACTTCATCAATGGGTGCCGTAACATACATGCACTGGTCATCAATCAGCACAACTGCGGGCAGGGTAGGAATACCGACCGGAGAAGGCGTGGTAAATTCACCGACCTCACCGTTGATCTCGACAACAGTTCCTGAAAAGGGTGCACGCAAGCGGGTTTGCTCTAACATTGCCTCGGCGACTTCAATCTGTGCCTTACTTTGTTCAGAGACTGCTTTTGTTGCGTTACAGGATGCCGCCTTGGCCTTCGCTTCACCTTCAGCCTGTTCTTTCCGCTCTTCAGAAGCAATACCTTTTTTAAAAAGTTTTAAGGTACGACGGGCTTCATTTTTGGCGACCTGTGCTACGGTACAGGCTTCTTCAGCCCGGGCTTTTGCTGCAATCGCTTCTTTCTGTGATAAAGAAACGCGTGCCTTGAGGTCATCGTTCCACAACTCAAGCATGATTTCATTTTTTTGCACCTGCTGGCCTTTTTTGACAGGCAGTTTAGCAATTTGCCCACCTAATGCTGGAGACAGTTCGGCCTGTCGACAGGCTTTTACGGTTCCTGCACGTGTGTTAGTAACGATGGATTCGACGATACCGGCTTCAACATTGGCAAGCTGGACAATAATTGGATCTGGTTTTCGTATGTAGAAGATAAAGGCAATTAGTACAATTACGATAGCACTGATGATGATCAGGTTTTTATATTTATTATGAGTCATCTATAAAAACTACAGGTTATTTGGTGGCGTAATCCTTCAGGCGAACGGGCTGACGTTTTGCACCCCATGTGCCGGGTTTTTCTTCAAATACTCCGGCACATACTGTACCACAGTTCTTGCATTTTCCATCCGGGCCAAGATTCCAGTCTGTTAGCACGTACCAGTCACGACCGATGAGTTTTTCGCCACAACTGTGACAAAAGGTAGTATCACCTTCAATATCATGGACATTCCCCGTATAGGAATAGTGGATGCCATTCTTCAGAGCAATGCTGCGTGCTCGGGTCAGCGTCGATGCTGGTGTAGGTGGGACATCCATCATTTTATAATCGGGGTGAAAAGCGGAAAAATGCAGTGGTACATCAGGACCAAGCTCTTCAACTATCCACTGGGTTAGGTTCTCGATTTCTTCATCCGAGTCGTTTTTTCCAGGGATCAGGAGTGTGGTGATCTCCAGCCACACATCAGTTTCGTGTTTAATATATTTCAGGGTTTCAAGCACGGGTTCAAGGTGGCCACCTGTCAGCTTGTAATAGAAATCTTCAGTAAAACCTTTTAGATCGACATTGGCGGCATCCATGTACTTGTAGAATTCCTCGCGGGGTTCAGGGCTGACATAACCTGCGGTGACGGCCACGGATTTGACACCTTTTTCATGACAAGCCTGCGCCACATCGATGGCATATTCATGAAAAATGACAGGGTCATTGTAGGTGTAGGCAACACTACGACAGTTGAGTTCATCAGCCACCCTGGCAATGAGTTCGGGAGAGGCCTCGTCAGCAAGGGTATGCATTTCGCGAGATTTACTGATGTCCCAGTTCTGGCAAAATTTGCAGGCCAGGTTACAACCCGCGGTGCCAAAGGAAAGTACCGGGG
>JARRJY010000052.1:6427-24402 GCA_037388705.1 Gammaproteobacteria bacterium | reverse complement strand
AGCAAACGAAATGGACCAACGCCTGCAGCAAACAGGGCTGTCATCTCGCTATCCTGGTAAAGTCGGCTAAAGCTGATAAGAATGCCCAGGAAAAATGCCAGTGGTAAAACAAACACAACCAGGCTGATGCTTTTCAGTCCCAGGGTCATTAACACCAGGCTGGCAGTTAACTGGCCTGATGCCACTTTGTTAAATAAACCCACCAGCTGGGCGCTTAATGCAATCAGTATCAAAATCGTCAGCACGCCACCAAAGGTAGCCAATACATCCCTTGTTATGTAACGTGCAATAATCACCTTGTTTTACCCTGCCTTTAGGTGCTGTCGCGAGTATGGTCGATTTTGTGTAAAGAACACTTTATATTAGTAAAATCTGTATATAATAATAGAAATTATGCCACATCAGTGGTCTACTTTTCGATCTAACAACCTGAAACAACAGTATTTTCACGGCGGAAACAATGTCACTAAAAATCAGCGTAAAACACCATACCACGGAAAACCTGGGCAGCGCCTGCCTAATCGTTGGCATTTATGAAAAAAGCAAACTTTCTGATGCAGCTCAACTGGTCGATGGCATCTGTGAAGGCTTGATAAAAAAAGTAATCAAAAAAGGCGACATGGACGGCAAAGCCGGTTCCACGCTAATGTTGCATTCCCCTGCAGGTGTGAGCTTTGATCGCATTTTGCTTGTCGGTTGTGGCAAAAATAAAAAACTCACAACCAAGGACTTCCGATCTGTCATCTCATCGGCCATCACTGCCGTGAAGGGTTCCGGTGCAAAAGATGCGATCTGTTTTCTTAATGATATTACGGTTGATGATCAGGACACCATATGGACCGCGAGACAAACCGCTGTTCTTGCCCATCATGCCATGTACCAGTTTGATCAGACCAAAAGCAGCAAAAACAATACCAGTAGTTTTAAAAAGCTGGTATTGAACATCGCCAATAAAAAAGACCTGCGCAAAGCGCAAGTGGCTGTAAAAATTGGAAATGCCATTGCCTCTGGCATGAACCTGGCCCGCGACCTGGGTAATTTACCCGGGAATATCTGTACTCCAACTTACCTGGCATCGACTGCTACCAAGAATGGCCGAGCCGCCACGAACATGTCAGTGAAAATACTCAACCAGAAGGAAATGGAAAAACTGGGAATGGGTTCGTTACTCTCTGTCGCCAAAGGCAGTCGCCAGCCACCAAAATTCATCATCATGAATCACCGCGGGGGTAAAAAAACTGATAAGCCCATCGTCCTGATAGGTAAAGGTATTACCTTTGATTCAGGCGGTATCTCCATCAAGCCATCAGCGGCTATGGATGAAATGAAATTTGACATGTGCGGTGCTGCCAGTGTCATCGGCACCATGAAAACAGTCAGCGAATTACAACTACCATTGAATGTTATTGGTATCGTGCCGAGTTGTGAAAACCTGCCAGATGGCCAGGCCAATAAGCCAGGCGATATAGTGACCAGCATGTCCGGCCAGACCATCGAGGTACTCAATACAGATGCTGAAGGCCGTTTGATATTATGTGATGCGCTAACCTATTCTGAACGTTTTAAGCCAAAGGCTGTCATTGATGTAGCAACATTAACCGGTGCCTGTGTTGTAGCACTGGGCAAACATGCAGCAGGGCTGCTGGGTAATGACGATGGCCTCATCGACAAGATCAACCAGGCAGGAATCCAGGCTGATGACCGTGCCTGGCCTTTACCTCTTTGGGATGAATACCAGGAACAGCTGAAGAGTAATTTTGCCGACATTGCCAATATAGGTGGACCTGGTGCCGGCACCATTACCGCGGCATGTTTCCTGTCACGTTTTACCGAGAAGCTCAAGTGGGCGCACCTGGATATCGCCGGTGTCGCCTGGGAAACAGGCACTAGCAAGGGTGCCACGGGACGACCCGTTGCCCTGTTAACCCAGTTCCTTCTTGGTGAAACCAGGGGTAAAATCGGCGTATGACAAGAGTAGATTTTTACGTACTGGAAACCCCGCAGCCACAGGCCAGGGACAAACTGGTATGCAGACTGGCAGAAAAAGCCTACTCTATGAACCATACTATATATATACATACGGAAAGCCCGGAACAGGCCAGGCACCTGGATAACCTGTTGTGGACTTTCCGTGATGGCAGTTTCATTCCTCATCAACTACATGATGAACAACAGGGTGAAGCTTGCCCGGTGATCATCGGGCACGACCATGAGCCTGAATCGCACTCGGAAGTGCTGATAAATGTAAGACGTGATGTACCTATGTTCTTTAGTCGCTTCGAACGGGTAGCTGAAGTCGTAACGCAGGATGAACAACAACGTGAACAGGCTCGAGAACGCTTTAAGTTTTACCGGGAACGCGGTTACGAACTGGAAACCCATAACTTGTCAGTATAGATCATGACTAAACAGTATAAGGATAACATTGCAGGTGAAGCCCAGGAGTCATTGGTCGATGCCCTGGAAAACATCAAAAGCCTGCTGGAGAAAAGTGAGAGTAAACTTTCCGCGGCCCGCGAAAGTATTGCGCTTGCAAACTCCAGTTCCAGTAAAGTAAAAGCCCTGTCTGATAATCAAGAAATCCCGGTACTGGAAGAAGAGATCATCCCCACACTGGAAGACGAAGAAATTATTCCTACCCTGGGTGACGAAGAGATCATTTCCACGCTGGGTGAAGATATCGAAGAAATTATTCCTACCCTGGATAGCGATATCGAAGCTGATTCAGTCTTTGATATTTCATTATCCGACACAGCACCAACATTTCAATCTGAACCTGAAGTTCCTGTCAAGCAAGGCATAAGTAGTGAGGATATCCTGGAACTGATCGATGAATTTCAGGATCGTCTGCCTGCACTGCTAACCCAAACCATCACCAACTGTAGCCTGGCGAACCTCGAAGGTGAACTGTTTGATGCCTTACGAAAAGAAATCAACCAGTTACGGAACGAGATACAACAACTCGACAGGTAACCCTACCCTGTTCTTCACTCGGGTTTCCCGTACTTATCGAACATGTAGCACGAACCTGTTGGTAAAAAGTCAGGGATTTGGTAGTAAGACCGCATCACTTTTTCCAGCACCTCTTCACGATAGGTCTGGTAGTTAAACCCTTTGCCTTTAACATAATAATAAGTCGCACCCGCAATGGTTATTGAGCCCGCTTCAGTTGCAGAAAAATATCTGTGATATCGATTCTTATTGTCAGCGTAATTCAGAACCAGGATGTTCTTGCCATCCAGCTCTTTATAGTCAGTTAACATATCGTCCTGCCGTGCATGGTGAGAGCCTTTGCCAAATTGTAAAACAGGCCTTCTGGCTGCATAAGATAAAACAGATGAATCACCATAACTTCCCGTTGCCCAGTAATAGTCTGGTGCTATTTTGCTTAGCTGTCCCGCCAGTTCGGTACTATAAGCACTGATGACATAACTCTTTAACAAATCTTCCCTGTCTTTTAATAAACCTGGTGAAGCTACAAGAATGTAGGCAAACGCCAGAACATGAATCAGTGAATAACCAAGCATAAAATACAATGATCTGCGCCACTGCTTATGGCTAAACACATGTGACAAACCTATAAACAGGAACGGGTAGAAACTTAATACCCAGTGCAAACCAATTACTTTCCAGAAAGATAAAATAAAAAATAAGCCGATAGGAATTAGAAATAACGCGGCAAAAACCTGTTTACTGGTGTCTTTCAGCGTTCTGAGGATCGCTCGATGGTCGCGTATCAAGTAGTAAATAACAGGTGGCGTTAACAGGTAAACCAGGACGACCAGGTATTTTACAAATGTCGATAACGAAAACACCGAGTCACTGGTACGATTGTAGAGGTTAAAAAGATAATTATCCCAGCAGTGGTTATAGTTCCAGAGCAAGTTCAAAGCGATAAATGGCAGCGTTCCCGCTATTATCAACAACAGCCCAATATACGGGCGAGTACCGCGACGAACAAATAAAACCAGGTATAAAAAATAGGCGATTCCCAAAAGTCCGGCAAAAAACTTGGAAAAGAAAGCCAGGCCCAGTAATACACCGCTGAATAAATACCAGTGATAACTATCTGCCTGCTGGGCACGATAAAAACACCAGGCGGAAAGAAACGAGAACAGGATTAATGGCGTGTCAGTGGTGAACAGTACAAAAACCAGGTTCACAGGTGTGAGCAAGTAAAGAATGCCCGCAAACAAGGCACCCTGTTGTGAATATTTTTTTGTCAGGTGGTAAATGGCCCAGCCAATGTAAGTGGTAATCAAAACGGAAGGTAGCCTGAGCCACCAGGTAGCATCACTGACCTGTAATAACGCGGCCAGCCACCAGCCAGCCATCGGCGGATGATCATAATAACCATAATCCAGGTTTTTCCCCCACAAAATGAAATAGGCTTCGTCGCCGGTAATCGGGATCCACCAGGCAAAAACCAGTTTGATCGCCAGGGTTACCCACAGGACCTGAAAAAAACGCTGCTCAGTGATTTGCATACTCTCTTCCCAAAATTGCGCGGCTAATGGTAGCACGACATTATTTGTCGTGCTGATGCAACCTGACCGGTACGAAGCGAAAAAAGTTAAGGTATAATGGCTGCTTGTGTGTCCATTTAGTGTAAAGAAGAAGTAAAAAACCGTGGAAAAAACCTATAACCCGCACTCCATAGAACAACGCTGGTACCAGACCTGGGAAGAAAATAACTACTTTGCCCCGTCCGGCAAGGGCGAGAGCTACTGTATTATGATCCCGCCCCCCAATGTCACGGGTAGTTTGCACATGGGACACGCTTTCCAGGACACCATTATGGATGCCCTCACCCGCTATCATCGCATGACAGGTGACAATACTCTCTGGCAACCCGGTACCGATCATGCGGGCATAGCCACGCAAATGGTGGTTGAGCGATTACTACAGGCCGAAGGCCAGACTCGCCATGATCTTGGACGGGATAAGTTCACAGAAAAAGTCTGGGAGTGGAAAGAACATTCTGGAGGCACAATCACCCGCCAGCTGCGTCGCATGGGCGCCTCCCCCGACTGGTCCCGTGAACGCTTTACCATGGACGAAGGCCTGTCTGATGCAGTTAAAGAAGTCTTTGTAAAACTCCACGAAGAAGGTTTGATTTATCGTGGCAAGCGCCTGGTGAACTGGGACCCGGTACTGCATACCGCGGTATCCGACCTGGAAGTTATTTCCGAAGAAGAAAACGGTCATCTATGGCATATGCGTTATCCGCTTACCGATGGCTCAGGTCAGCTGGTGGTAGCCACCACACGCCCGGAAACCATGCTGGGCGATACCGCGGTGGCCGTCCACCCGGATGATGAACGTTATAAAGACATGATCGGTAAAACCATTACCCTGCCTTTGGTGGGACGTGAGATTCCTATCATCGCTGATGATTACGTCGATATGGAATTTGGAACTGGCTGTGTAAAGATCACCCCGGCCCATGATTTTAACGATTATGAAATGGGTAAACGTCATGACCTGCCCATGATTAACATCCTGACGATTGATGCCTGCATCAACGATGAAGCCCCCGAAGCTTACCGCGGGCTGGACCGTTACGATGCGCGAAAGAAAATCGTTGCTGATCTGGATAGCCAGGGTCTGCTGGAAAAAATTGATGATCATAAGCTCATGGTACCAAGAGGTGATCGCTCCGGTTCCGTGGTTGAACCCTTCCTGACGGACCAATGGTTCGTAAAAATCGAACCGCTGGCCAGGCCGGCGATTGAAGCGGTTGAAACCGGCAAGATCAAGTTTGTTCCGGATAACTGGAAGAACACTTACTACGAATGGATGCGTAATATCCAGGACTGGTGCATCAGTCGCCAGATCTGGTGGGGCCACCGAATTCCTGCATGGTACGATAATGAAGGCAATGTTTATGTCGGTCGTACAGAAGATGAAGTACGTGAAAAACATCATCTCGGTGATATCACTTTACGCCAGGATGAAGATGTACTGGATACCTGGTTCTCTTCAGCACTCTGGCCTTTCTCAACCCTGGGCTGGCCTGAACAAACTGACGCATTAAAAACCTTCTACCCCACTTCGGTACTGGTAACCGGTTTTGATATTATTTTCTTCTGGGTTGCCCGTATGATCATGATGGGTCTGAAATTCATGGATGATGTGCCGTTCCATGAAATTTATATACACGGCCTGGTACGTGATTCACACGGCCAGAAGATGTCCAAGTCAAAAGGTAACGTGCTGGATCCTATCGATCTGATCGATGGTATTGAACTGGAAGAACTGGTTACAAAACGCACCTCTGGCATGATGCAGCCCCACCTGGCAGAAAAAATAGCCAGGCAAACCCGCAAAGACTTCCCGGATGGTATCCCTGCATTTGGTACTGATGCATTACGTTTTACTTTTGCCGCACTGGCATCAACAGGCCGTGATATTAACTTTGACCTGCATCGCATCGAAGGTTACCGCAATTTCTGTAATAAACTATGGAATGCCGCGCGTTACGTGTTAATGAATACCGAGGGGCAGGATTGCGGCCAGGATGGTGGCAAGCTTGAATTGAATGCCGCTGATCAATGGATCACTAGCCTGTTACAACAAACCGAAGCCGGTATTGAAAAAGCCGTTAAAGAATATCGTTTTGACCGTGTGGCGCAAAGTATTTACGAATTTACCTGGAACGAATACTGTGACTGGTACCTGGAGCTCTCCAAGTCGGTATTGTTTGACGACAATGCCAGTGATGCTGCCAGGCGTGGTACTCGTCGTACCCTGGTTCGTGTACTGGAAACAATTTTACGTTTATCCCATCCAATCATGCCGTATATCACTGAAGAAATCTGGCAAAAGGTTGCACCACTGGCAGGAAAAACGGGGGATACCATCATGCTGCAACCTTACCCGGAAGCGGATAGCAGCAAGATCAATGAGTCAGCCATGCAGGAAATTGAATGGGTAAGAACATTCATTGTTGGTATTCGCCAGATACGAAGTGGTATGGATATCAAGCCCGGCAAACCATTACCGGTGTTACTGCAAAATGGTACAGATAACGATCGTGAACTGAGTAAAAAACACCGCTCTTACCTGGAAAGCCTGGCAAAAATTGAATCCATCACCTGGTTAGCAGATGACGAGGAAGCGCCAGAGTCTGCCACGGCACTGGTTGGTGAAATGAAAATTCTTATTCCCATGGCAGGCCTGATTGATAAAGACGCGGAAGCTGCTCGCTTGAATAAAGAAATCGAGAAACTCAGTAAAGATATCCAACGTGTGGAAGGCAAGCTGAACAACGATAACTTTATTAGCAAGGCGCCGGATACCGTTGTTCAAAAAGAACGCGACAAACTAGCCGAGATGCAAAAATCGCTCACGGGGTTAAGCGAACAACTGGAAAAAATCAGCCGGCTATAAAGCCGGCTTTTTGTACAAGTTTCTGTTTTTTCTCAATTTTTGAGGATTTTTTCTTTCTAATTCAACAGCTTGCTCAGCTGCCTGCTAATATGGCACTATGATGATAATTATTAGAAGAATGATAAAAAATCATCACATGAATGAACACTCAATCCTGCCAAACTTTTCTCCGATTCGTATAATTGGTTTTGGAAGTCTAATCGGCCTGCTACTAATTACGCTTGTCACCTACCTCACGTTGCAACAACCCTGGCTGGGTTTCCAGGTTTTATATCAACCAGGCAGCAACACTATAAAATTGAACAAAATTGCGGAAAACAGTCCTGCATGGGTCAGGTTGAAAGCTGGTGATGAAATTATTGCTTTCAAAGCAGGGGATAAAAAGGTTTCCATGAATCATTTATATAATATCGAGGAACCGGCAATCATCCCAACCTATGACGAGGCTAACGCATTCTTTGCCGCACAGGATACACTGGCTAACCTGCTGACATATGATACTGTTGAAGTTGTTCTGAAAGATCGAAGTGTCAAAATCACTCCTGCAGACAAACGACCCTTAACAAGCCTACCACTGATGAATTACTGGTTTGTTATTCTTTGTGGTTTCGCGTCCTTCATCATCGGTTTAAACGTATGGGCATTTCGTCGTAGTGAAGTGGTCACACGTATTCTCGCCATTGCCGGCGGAAGTTTTTTTATTGGTGCACTGTTCAATGCTGTCAACCTTGGAAGAGAAATTGCCTACCCTACTGATTTTTTCTATAACGTTGCTTCTATCAGTCATTTCGGGGTTATCCTGTTTGCCTTTTCCTGCGTAGCAATCCTGTGGAATTATCCGAAACGAATTTCAGATTTTCCGGCCACCCTAGTAATTTACCTGTTTTTTCTTTTCGTCTGGATCAACCAGACATGGGAGATTATCCAGTTACCATTCCATGCGTATTATTTCCACTTCCTGATCGACTTCATGCTCCTGGCCGCGTTTGCCATCAGGCAATGGCACCAGGCGCGTGATTCTGCAATCGACCA
Organism: Gammaproteobacteria bacterium; assembly: GCA_037388705.1. GTDB lineage: Bacteria > Pseudomonadota > Gammaproteobacteria > UBA6429 > Thiohalophilaceae > JARRJY01. Next base: position 15,978 of record JARRJY010000052.1, on the reverse strand, counting down.
GGCGGCATTACAATGGTTGCTATTCACGCTTCTGATCAGTCTTGGTATCACCATCGCATTTTTCTATGTACCAACCATTTATTCAACACAACCAATAATTTCCATCAGTGCAACCTATTTCTCCGCCCTGCTAGTATTTGTCGGTTTGACTATGGGCATTATCAAGTACCGCTTGTTTAACCTTTCGAATATCTTCCTGGAAGCATGGGTCTGGATTATTGGTGGTAGCATCCTGTTACTGGTTGACGTGGCCCTGATCTACCTGCTTGAGCTAACTTCCGGATTTGCACTAGTCCTTTCTGCGATGATCGTTGGTTGGATTTATTTTCCAGCAAGGCAATGGGTATCCATAAACATTCTTAAACTCCAACCCCGTTCTGTTGAGCGTTACTTTCCGGTATTGATTGACAAGTTGATCGCGGCGGAAACCAGCAAATCTCTGATTGATAAATGGGAGGATATCCTGTTCGAAATTTTCCAGCCGCTTGAGATTACCCATATCAATGAACCGCGGGAAAAAATTGAAATCACGAATAGTAATATTACTCTACTGGTTCCATCGCTGGATAAACAATCCACACTGTCACTCGTTTACCGGGATAATGGTAAAAAACTCTATAACCAGAATGATATTGAATTATGCAATAGTATTTATGAACTCACCATCAATACTGCCAATATCAAGCACGCGCACGAAGAAGGTGCGCAAACCGAACGGAAACGCATTGCACGTGATCTGCATGATGACATTGCTGCCCAGTTATTAACACTGATCCATCGCACTAATGATCCATTGGTTGCTGTAAAAGCTCGCGACATACTTAAAACGTTACGTGAAACTATATACAGCCTGGATACCAGGGCTGCAATTGATGTGCGTACAGTCGTGGATCAACTGTTCGAAATCGCACACGAAACCACTGAACTGGTTGGTATTATGCTGGAGTGGGAAGTACAGAAATTTCACAAGGATATCTTTCTTAGTCCACGCCAGCACATCAACATGAAACGTATCGTACAGGAAGCCATCTCCAACATCATCAAACATGCAAATGCCAGGCATGTGACTGTATTTATAAATATCAAAATAGATAACATGCAGTTGCAGATCTGTGATGACGGCATCGGCGGTGATATCGAAAACTGGGTGGCAGGAAAAGGTCTTAACAATATTCGTACACGTGTTAAGGAAATAGATGGCCAGGTGAGCTGGCATAACAATGCCAAACTGGATAATACTACCAAAAGGCAGGGATGCTGTATAAATTTACAGTTCCCGTTATCATGACAGGTACTTGATACTATGCAGAACGTATTATTATTGGAAGATCATTCCGAAACGCGCCAATGGCTATCAGAAATGCTGCAATCTGCTTTTAAATCGGTATGGATTCATCAAGCGGCGAGCCTTGCACAAGCTAACCAGTTATTAAATAAAGGTAAATATGAACTGGCCGTGGTCGACCTTAACTTGCCGGATGGTACCGGTGTTGATTTTATACGCACATTGAAGGAAAAGTCCCCAGAAACCTACGTAGTGGTTGCCACGGTATTTGACGACGATGAACACCTGTTCCCTGCCCTTGAAGCTGGTGCCGAAGGCTATCTTCTCAAAGATTTAAGTAGTGATGAATTCATTGATAGCCTGGGTGGGATTATCCGGGGTGAACCACCTATCTCGCCCAGTATTGCACGTAAAATGTTCCGTTATTTTCATAAGTCGGCACAACAAGCAGCAAAACCGGAATCAGAACTGTCTGCCCGTGAAACAGAGATCCTGAGCCTGATTGCCAAAGGGATGAACCGTAATGAAACTGCCAGGGCGCTCAATATCAGCCCGAATACCGTTGCTTCACATCTGAAAACCATTTACAGCAAACTGAATGTATCCTCGCGTGCGGAAGCCACGTTGGAAGCCCTCAGGTTAGGCCTGGTAAATACCCAGTAGACTATTGCCAGGTTTACTCCTAGCGTTGACCTCTTTTCACAATCTATAAATAAAAAATCCCCGGTCAAGCCGGGGATTGATTAAGTTCAAACAATTTCTACCTTTATGGTACCGCTACAATATAACTTAAGTCAGTACCTGTCTGAATGGCCATAATATCACTCGCTGATAACGTTGAAGCGTTGAAGACCCTCACTTGAACCTCCCAGGCTTCTGGCGTTTCGATAGTAATATCAGGGTTTGAATAGGTCAATGTACCATCACCGTTATCCGTCAGGTGCGGATGTGACGTATCCATCAGTTCAGTACGAACCACTGCTCCCGTATTTTGCTCAGTGAACTGTAGCATGTAGTACGCACCGGCTGGCAGGCTACCTGTTGCCCAGTTAATGCTGATCACCGAGCCACTGGTAATTAGAGCCGGGTCAGCACTGGTACATGCATAGGTGCCACTACCATCACAGCTATTTCCATTAAGCGTCATCGCGGTAATGCTTGGTGCCAGGTAATTACTGGTCAACGCATTTGGCGAGGCATAGTTGGTGCGGTACTTCAGCGTGTCACCATTACCCGGATCCGTCATGGTCACTACGTAATCACCACCATCAAATTTGCGATTACCACCACCAATCTCGGTCCAGTCACTCGCTTTACGAGAGAAGAAGCTAACTGTAGTCGGAGCAATACCATCTCCAAACGGTATTGAACTATAGGCCTTGGCACGATCATAGAAATCATCACCGGAACCTATGTTTGTACCAACTGTGCTCCACATTGATAGGCTTGAGACCAATGAATCCGTACCACCGTTATAGGTAATATTTGCACCATCCGCACGCTCCAGAGCAGCTGAAGTGAAGCTAAACGGATCAAATGGATTAGCTAACACCACCATGGTGCGTTGTTGACCCAGGTGTGACATGGTCAAGGTACGTATACGCATTTCTGACCTGGCAACCTTGAACGCACCTACAGTACTTACACCATCAGATAAAGTACCTGATGCACTATCTGTAAAGTTCATGTATAGCGTGAATGAACCTGCAATACCGGTAACACTACCATCCGAATCATTCATGTTCAGTGTCACGGTATCTGTAGAATAATCCACAGACGCATTAGTACATGTCAACGATGGCCATGGACCAACAGGAACCTCACATCCCAGGAACCCTGCATTACCATTTAATGCGATCTGGAAGTCCAGATAGTTTGGTAAATTAGAGTTATCGTACTCGAAATTGAACACACCAAGTACACCAGCTTTAACCCAAACCTTGGAGGTTTGCGCATTGGATTTAGTATCAGCTGCAGTAGCGTCATCCTTGATGGCAGCTATATTAATCCAAGTTTCATTATACTCATCCAGTGAACCAGCCGGGATAGTATTGCTGTTGGTAGCCCCACTCAGGCGATGTTCAATGTAATAATCCGCTTCTGTCGCACGGACCTGGTAGGTATCAGTACCTGCCAATGCTGCCCAGCTAATTGGTAAATCAACATTGGGATTAAAGTAACCGAATACTGGATTCACACCATTGGCCATGGTTGCAGAAGCTTTTGCACCGTTGATGTCGATACTGCTACGGGCAATACCTGCGATATGTGGTGCCGCATGGCGTTCAACATTAACGTTGATGGTATCAACTACCACGTCCGTTCCCACACCAACACCGTTACTCTCGGTATCATCGATAACTTCCAGCGTCAGTGGCGTGCCATCGGCTGGCATAGCCGTACCATCACTGGAAATATCACAATTCACAAAAGAGTAAGCACTACCACGGAATTCCTCCAATGACATATCGATGTTAGCCACTTTAATGGCTTCCTTGTAACCTCCCGAAACAGCTGTGTCGTTCATGTAAGGAATTTCACAAAGCACACCACTATCTGATACGCGGTAATACAGGGTTCCCGTGGCAGAGCGTTCCAGCGTTGGGTTAGTAATACCAACATAGTAACGGTCTACTGGCTTGTTGTTGTTCTTCTCCTGGATATTTTCACGCTGGTGTGCGCTGGCTGCCAGAATTTTGCCATAACCACGCAAATGTAAATTTTCAACACCTGTTTGCGTAGTCAGCCCTGCATCAGAGTATTGACGCTCTACACTGTGCGCATGGATCCTGATGGTCGGTTCACCATTGGCGCCACTGGTCGCAGGATCGCGGACCGTAATACCAGTGAACTCTTCAGTCATGACTTTATACGCATCGATCACACTGTCACCATCCCAGTCTTCCTGATCCTGATGTTCCAAGACGAAGCTGAAGAAACCAGTCGCCGCATCATAGGTTGAAGAGGTAATCGTGGTCGATTCATCCGGTGGTAACATTAATGTTACTTCACCGTCCGCATCACCGGCCGCGTTGAAGACAAATCCAAGCGGTACCGCTTCCTGGTCCTTGCCAGACTCGATACCACCACCATAGTTTCCTTCGTATTCATCCTCCAGTTCGATGGCATAGGTGGCGTCATAGTTTTCACTACCCAGTTGCTTGTACACGTATTGAGCCGAAACATCGAAATCAACCGTACATTCCAGGCTACCATTGAAGCTGTCCTGTATCTGCAGCGTACCTGTCATGCTGGTGCCAGCAACCGCGGATGTCAACGCTAACGAAATATCCGCTGAAACTGTACCAGTAGCTGTCGAATCAGGTGTACTAAGGTCAGCAATCGATTCTACATGTGTACCAGTCAGGGTACCCACACCAGAGCCATCAACTGTACCTGTCAGTACCATGCCTTCCTCGGTGGTAACGGTAACGCTGTCACCTGACTGGACATTGGTAATGTACAAGAAGTCAGAATCACCCACCTGGTCATCACAGGTGGCACCACCGTTTGGTGTCACAGCGGTAACAGTGTGAGTAAGCTTCCAAATACCAGTTACATCGACAGTCGGACCCGAGCTTACGGTTACAGTCACGGTAGCTGTCGCGGTTAACACACCATCCGATAAGGTATAACCAAGTCGCGGTTAACACACCATCCGATAAGGTATAACCAAACGTATCCTCACCAGTGAAGTCAGTTGCCGGCGTATAGGTAAAGGTACCAACACTATTTCCGTTATAGCTTACTGTACCGCCATTTGCCGAGGTGGCATCAAAAGCTGTAATTGTCAGCGTGTCACCGTCAACATCCGAGTCATTACTCATTACGTTGCCGGTTGTTACCGGGTTATTTACACCTGTGCTGGCTGAATCATCAACCGCAACTGGTGCATCGTTCACCGCGTTCACCGTGATATCGATGGTTGCCGCTACTGAATCCACGGTACCGTCATTCGCCACGAAGGTGAAACTGTCCGCACCGTTGTAATCAGCATTCGGGGTATAGGTATAGGCACCTGTGCTGGCATCAGTAATGGTTACCGTACCGTTTGAAGCATTCGTCGCGACCGCGTAGGTCAGGCTGTCGCCATCAACATCACTACCGGCAACAGTTCCTGCATTCGCACCGCTGTCTTCATCAACGGTCAGCGTACCGGCAGTAGCCGTTGGCGCATCGTTCACCGCGTTAACTGTAACAGAAATAGTCGCAGCCGTAGATATACCACCTACTGTATCAGTTGCGGTAAAGGTGAAGCTATCCGCACCGTTGTAATCAGCATTCGGGGTATAGGTATACGCACCTGTAGCTGCATCTGTCAGTGTAACGGTACCGTTAGATGCGGCTGAAGCAATGGCGTAACTAGCAATACCATCTGCATCTGAAGCGGTCAGTGTACCAGGGTTGGCAGAACTATCTTCATCAACAGTTAGCGTACCAGCATTAGCTGTCGGTGGTGGGTTTGCTGAAACGTATACTGTCACCGTTGCAGCAGTTGAACTTACCGTACCGTCAAATGCAGTATAGGTAAATGTAACTGTTTCAGTATCAAGATCACCGGTAGCCGTATAAGTGATCGTACCATCACCATTATCTACAGCTGTTCCTGTACCTGAACCACCTGTTGGTGCACTTACACTTAATGCAGTGACACTCAGTGAATCACCATCAACGTCCGTATCATTCGAAATAACATCGATAATGACACTGCCATCAGGTTGTACAGTTGCCGAATCAGCATTTGCCACTGGTGCGTCGTTCACCGGGTTCACCGTGATAGATACGGTTGCAGCAGCAGAGTCTACCGTGCCGTCATTCGCCACAAAGGTAAAGCTGTCAGCACCGTTGAAGTCGGCATTCGGGGTATAGGTATACGCACCGGTGTTGGCATCGGTGATGGTCACTGTACCGTTTGCAGCATTCGTCGCCACGGCATACGTCAGGCTGTCACCATCAACATCACTACCGGCAACAGTACCTGCATTCGCACCGCTGTCTTCATCAACCGTCAGCGTACCAGCAGTAGCCACTGGCGCATCGTTCACCGCGTTCACCGTGATGTCCACCGTTGCCGGTGCCGAATCCACGGTGCTGTCATTCGCCACGAAGGTAAAGCTGTCCGAACCGTTGAAGTCGGCATTCGGGGTATAGGTATACGCACCGGTGTTGGCATCGGTAATGGTTACTGTACCGTTTGCAGCATTAGTCGCCACGGCATACGTCAGGCTATCACCGTCAACATCACTACCTGCTACGGTACCCGCATTCGCACCGCTGTCTTCATCAACCGTCAACGTACCGGCGGTAGCCGTTGGTGCATCGTTCACCGCGTTCACGGTAATAGTCACAGTCCCAACATCAGTACCATTACCATCTGAAACGGTGTAGTCAAAGCTATCACTACCGTTAAAGTTGGCCGCCGGAGTATACGTAAAGGTACCGTCACCGTTGTTGGTAACCGTTCCACCATTAGCTGAAGTAGCATCTGCCGCTGAGATACTCAGTGTGTCACCTTCAGTATCTGTATCATTACTCAGAACATTACCTGTGGTAACGGCTGTGTCTTCATTGGTGCTTGAAGAATCAGCAGCTGCAACCGGTGCATCATTCACTGGGTTAATGGTAACTGTTACTGTTGCAATATTTGAATTGTATGTATCAGCCGTTGCATTTTCCTGTGCTTTGAAAGTGAAACTATCAGAGCCATTGAAATCAGCAGCTGGTGTGTAGTTGTATGAACCATCAGCATTTACAACCGCGGTACCGTTTGATGCAGCACCAACCAGTGAATAGGTTAAGGAATCACTATTTAAATCTGTTGCAGAAACAGAACCGTTTGCAGCTACATCCTCATCTGTTGTTATCGACAGATCTGCCGCAACCGGGGCAAAGTTAATGGTTTGGGTATCGTCATATGGCGCAATATCTACGCTATCCAGGTAGCCATCACCATCAGAGTCGATATCTTCACGGTTTGGTTTACCGTCACCATCAGGATCAGCAGCTGCGGCATCTTCAGTCGCATCTGAAAGACCATCACCATCGTCGTCGGCATCTGTATTATTACCGATACCATCGTTGTCGGTATCTTTAGTTTCTGTGCTGTCTAATGGGAATGCATCAGCGTTATCTAGTACACCATCACCATCATCATCGGTATCAGCGTTGTTACCAGTACCATCACCATCCGTATCAGTAGTTTCTGTGGCATCTAATGGGAAAGCATCAGAACCATCGGTAACACCATCGTTATCATCGTCACCATCAGGCAGGTTACCGCCATTGTCAGCCAGGCCATCACCATCGGTATCTACGAAAGCAATACCTGGAACAGTATTATCATTATCATTTGGATCAGCATCTACATCCCAACCATCGTTATCAACATCGCTTTTGTTTTGTTTGGTTGGATCTAATGGGAAGTCATCTGTTGCGTCAGGTGCACTATCACCATCATCATTATCATCAGCATTATTACCAATTCCATCACCATCGGTGTCGGTAGTTTCAGTTGGGTCTAATGGGAAAGCATCTGAACCGTCCAGAACACCATCATTATCATCGTCCTGATCAGCGCCAACATTTGATCCAGAAACAAGATCTGCCAGGCCATCACCATCAGTATCTGTATCTCGTGTTGCGTCATCAGGGAAAGCATCTTCTGCATTTAAAACACCATCATTATCACGATCAGGATTAGTTGATGCAGGCTCTGGTTCTGTTGTTACTGACGCATCAAGGGTTACAGAAGTACCAGAAGTGGCTTCGGATTCTGCCTCAAGTTGTGATTCTATTTCAGCAACCGTAGTTGTTGTGCCTGGAATCACTAATGTAGCAGGATCCTGATCAAGCACCTGGATGGTCGTGTCAGAAAACACCTGGCTAGGTTCACTAACACCATCACCATCCGGGTCAACTTGGCCATCGATCAACCCATCTGACAGGTCAGCAGCCAGTTCAGTCATAACCGTATCGGCATCACCAGTCGCCTGGCTATCCATTTCGTTGATGATGGCGGATACAGCCGCAACTGCCGTACGATAATCGGAAACTGCCTGTTGTTCTTCGGGCGAATCAATTGTTTCATCAATTAATGGGGGGGTGTCGAAGATATTGACACTGCTATCCATACCAAAGCCAAGAGTTGAAGTCACAGCTAATGCGGCATCCTGTACCGCTGCTTTGAATTCTGCTGCATCAATCGTTCCGTCTGCCGGGTTATTATCATAGCTACTACCACCTTTGGCCTTAGTTAAGGCGATATTGACAGCCATCGTCGTTAATGGCGTTGCATAGATATTTTTACCGCCGCTAATCATTTCATCAGTCAACACGGTACGCATAGTGCTAATAACTGGGGCAGAACAGGTAGCAGCGGTTGGATTAACCGGATCATCGCAGGTAGAAAGATCAAGGGTTGTACCTACATTTTCTGTAAACTCAAGAACATAGGCATACGGGGCGGTTGGTAACGGAAGAGGAATCGACAAACCTTGTATCTTTGCACTCGCATCTGTAGTGGCTGTATCAATAGCAGTGTTATTTACGCTGACCGAGGCTCCATAGGTGAGGTCATAAAGAGACACATCTGCATAAATGACAGGGCCATCAACAACATTGCCACTAAAACTGACCGATGTTGGTGCAGTAGGTGAAGTTGAACCACCGCCGCCACCACCGCCACACGCGGTTAAGGTAATAGCTGTGATAGCAAAAATGACTTGTTTGAAAGTTTTTACCGTTTTAGCAAATGCAGACATGTTTTGATTCCCCGTTTGTCTCAAATTCTCCATGTAGTGTTTCTGCTCCAACACCACAAACTCACTCCACCCTACTTTGGTGAGCTTGAAATATACATGCACAAAAATAAATATCATTCACCCATATGGGTGAATGAAGACGAGGTATGAAAAATTCTTTTAAGCCCTGAAATTAAAAGCTTTTAAAATGATAATTTATTTCAACAACTTGGGGGAAAGAAGTAAAAAAATAATGCGGGGAATTATACTAAAATTCTTTATATCAATTTTTGTGTAAAGAAATAATGGTTCATGAACCAGCCGATGACAGCACAAGGTTTACGACCACAACGATACTTATTATAAAGATTGATACTGCGACCAGGCCAATAACAACATATTGCCAGGGCTTACCCTTGGTAAAATCTCGCTCGTAATTCTTTTTCTTTTGTACCCCAAGCATCCCCCACAATACACTCCGGGTGACATCCATAAGGGTCGGGGCTTTTTTATGTTCTTCATTCATT
>JARRJY010000052.1:0-6384 GCA_037388705.1 Gammaproteobacteria bacterium | reverse complement strand
CATCAAGTTTCAATGTTTTGAATCTGTTGTCTGGCTTTTTGCTCATCCACAAAATATAACAGGATTGCCCCACCGATGAACAGGATACTGACCGATAACATCGCTACCCGGGAATCTTCCAGGGTTGCGGCAATGACCCCAATCATAATTGGCCCGATCACGGCGGCAAATTTACCCAGCATGTTATAAAAGCCAAAAAATTCCGCTACCTGTGATTTAGGGATGATCCTCGCGTATAAAGAACGGCTCAGGCTCTGGATACCGCCCTGTACCAGGCCGATGGTAACAGCCAGCATGTAAAACTCTTCCACTGTCTGCATCCTGTAGGCAAAAGCCGTGACCAGTAAATAAACAGCAATGGCAATTAAAATTGCTCTTTTAGCTCCTATACGTTCACCTATGTAGCCAAAACCAATTGCCGCGGGAAAACCGACAAACTGGGTTACCAGCAAAGCCATTAACAAGTCCGAACCTTCCAGGCCAATAGCCAGGCCATAATCCACGGCCATTCTGACAATGGTGTCTACCCCGTCAATGTATAACCAGTAAGCAAGCAGGAACAGACCAATCATTTTAAATTGTTTTATCTGCCTGAAGGTATCGAGTAGTTGTTGTACACCACCCCGGGTAGCCTGGGCTACGGAAACACTTTGTTGGGACTTTTCTTCATGAACAAACAACCACAGTGGAATCGAGAATAATAACCACCAGATAGATACACTGAGAAATGAAAGACGCACGGCTTCACTGGTGGATTCCAGCCCAAACCAGCCTGGTTTGGATACCATAATTACGTTGAGCGTAAACAGTAGCCCACCACCGAGATAACCCATGGCATAGCCAAATGCTGAAACACGATCATAGTTTTTTATATCCGTGATATCGGTAATTAATGCATCGTTGAATAACACGCTACCCTGAAACCCGATTGCGGCCAGGACAAAAAAGCAGAGTGCAACAAACCACTCACCCTGGTTGACAAAGTACAGACCCAGTGTCATAAAAATACCCAGTAATGAAAACAGGACGAGGAATCGTTTTTTTAATTTGCCGCTATCGGCGATGGCACCCACTACCGGGGCCAGCATCACGATGACAAGGCTGGCCAGTGCATTGCCAAGACCAAGCTGAAAGGTGCTTTCAGTCACAGTATTCTGATGTGACCAGAACTGCTTGAAGAAAAGAGGAAAAAAACCGGCTAATACGGTAGTGGCAAAAGCAGAATTAGCCCAGTCATAAAATGCCCACGATAAGACTTGCTTGTTTTTATAAATGCTCATCACCGGGTTAGTATAACCCAGCTGATATGACTAGCGGCGTATTCTTTCGCGCATAAAACGTTGTCGCTGTTCAGGTGTAGCATTGCGCCAACGTTGGCGCATCTCACGACGCTGTTCTGGCGTGGTATTTTGCCAGCGCTGTTTCAATGCCTGGCGTTGTTCCGGCGACATGTCCTGCCAGTGTTGACGTAACCTGGCACGCTTCTCAGGTGGAAGATTTTTAAACCAGTGCCACTTCTTACGTACCCGTTCCTGCTCCTCCGGTGACAGGGCCCTGAATTTTTTATACCGCTCACGTACTCGCGCTCTTTGTTCAGGAGACATTTTCTGCCAACGTTGCATACGCTTTTTGGCATGTTGACGTTGTTCTGGTGACATGCTTTTCCAGCGTTCAATACCTTTCTGAATTCGCGCTTTTTGTTCCGGTGTTAAATTATCCCAGCGATGTTCAAAGCGTTTTAATAATTGCTGAGTTTCTTCAGGTAAATCATTCCATGAAGTCGTTGCCATCGCCAGGACGGGAAACACCCATGCCAGCACGATAATGCTGATAATCCTGTTGAATTTACTCATGGTCCTGTACCTCTTTATTAATCTCAACCTGTGCAGTTTGTGTTTCATCGATCACTGCATCCAGCCATACGTTATCCTGTTCTTCAAAGCTTCCCAGAAATTCCAGCAAGGAAAGATCTGGCTGTTCATCAACACTCTCTGCCTGATCATTTTCAGCCTGTACCATTAGCGGTAACATAGCCAGTAGTAACAATATCGACTTAACCGGCATAATCTTCTTTCTCCAGCAACCACTGGATCATTTCCAGTTCTTCTACCATTTCAAGGTTATCGACCGAAGCCATTAACTCGATATCTGCAGGATGTGGTAACTCTTTCTCATTGTCTGCCAGTCTATAAACCGGGCTTACAATCATGAATACCAATAAGCCTGCCGCCACTGCACCCACTGGTTTAATGATTGGCGCCTGCCACCATGAACGTCTATCCAGCTCTGCCAGTGCTGATTGACGTGTTTCAAATAATCTTTGCGTGGTATCCGAATCCAGCCTGTCTACACTGTCATTTAGTGCCTGGTTAACCTGCTTGTCGAAGTTGTCATTCTTCATATTGGTACTCTCCCAGAGTTTCACGCAATGAATGTACGGCACGTGAATAATGGGTTTTTACACTGCCCTCACTTATGCCCATTGCGCTGGCAGTCTGTTTAACATCCAGACCTTCCCAGGTTCGTAATAAAAATGTTTGTTGTTGTCGTAAAGGTAATTCACTCAATGCTTTTTCCAGTTGTTCTGTCATCCGATACTGAAAAATCTTTTTCTCTGGATTATTACTGACTATTTCTGGTAATGAATCTATGCCCTGCTCATCATCCTCGTCATCTTTCCCAAACCATGAATGCCAGATGTTGCGTACCTTTTGGCGACGATACCAGTCCTTGATACGGTTCTGTACAATGCGATAAAACAACGCACCCCACTCTTCTTCGGTACGATCAGAATATTTTCTGACTAACATCATCATTGCATCCTGCACAATATCCAGCGCTTCTTCACGATCCCCCGTTGCGATCTGTGCCATCCTGTATGCACGTTTTTCTGCCCGGGCAAAAAACTGGTTTAGTGCCTGACGCTGATTCAGAATGTTATCCTTTGTTGCAGTTTGTAAATCACTGGCCAGTCTATTGAACATAGACTGACCTGATTCACAGTATGATACATTAACGCCCATGGTTTTACTGGTGAATACGAGCACGCTTGCGACGATCAATAATTCTGTGCAAACGATCTCCTTTTCGATCCATGCGACGATTAATTCGGTCACCTTTTCGGTCCATACGACGAGCAATAACATTACCTTTCTTATCCTGGCGATGTTCAATACGATCACCCTTTCGATCCATACGTCGTTCGATAATGTTACCTTTTGTGTCCAATCGTTTCGCCAGTCCTTCTTTACCATGCTCATAGGCAAACTCGGCACGCCTGTCGAGGCGATCATTGATGCGCTCTCCTCGGTTATCAAAACGGTCATTAACACGTTCGCCCTTGCGGTCCAGGTGAGCATCGATTTGGTGGCCCCGCTTGTCCAGCCGCGCATCAATCACGTCACCTCGATGATCCAGGAAATTATCCACCCTGGCACCAACGCCGGTATCATCAGCAAACACGGTGCCTGTCATTCCCATAATCAGTAAGCCACTACAAATTATTGTTTTTTTCATTGTTATACTCTCCTCGGTGAAATTTTCCGTGATGGTTTATCTGTAACAACGCCCGAGAGCGCAATGGGGGATCGTGAAGAAGCGCTGGATATTGTGCAGGATGCAATGATGATGTTAGTCAGAAAATATTGGCCGTTTACTGAGAAGAGTTACCCTGAGGCAGGTACTACCCGGTAAATTGAAAATATTCTACTTGGCAACAATCGGTTCGATAATGATCTCAACGCGACGGTTCAGTCGACGTCCAGTTTCTGTTTTATTGTCAGCACGCGGGCTGTCTTCACCCAGGCCGTAAGTCGTCATGCGCTGAGGAATTACCTGTTTTTGCCCCAGGTAATGCTCGATAGAACTGGCTCGCTTCTCGGACAGTTTCTGGTTATAGGCTCTTGAACCGGTGCTATCCGTGTGTCCCACGATGTTCAGATGCGTCTTGCCGTACTTGTTTACGATCCAGGCAATTTTGTTCATTGTCGGATGAAAGCCTGACTTGATATTTGTGGAGTCAACGTTAAAGGCTGTTTGAGACGTCATTGTCACCATCAGGTTATTCTCAGGTAGTTTATTGACCTCTACCGCGCCTGCCTTAATTTCTGAAGCTAACTGTTTTTCAAAGTCTTTTCGCTGGGCATCCATGTAGCTACCAACAGCCCCACCGGCCAGTCCACCCACTAAACCATAAAGAAGCGCTTTTTTCTTACCGTCTTTTTTGTAACCTATCAAGGCACCGGTAGTCGCACCAATAATGGCACCTTTTTCTGCGCGGGTTAATGAACGGGGATTACCAAACTCATCCGTGGCACATGAACTGAGCATGAAAACGGTGATAAAAGAAAACGCGATGACCTTTAATGATTTTTTCATAATAAATCCTTACCTTTTTGTTTTTACTATCAATAGCCTAGTCGAGGCAGGCTTTGTGATCAATGCTCGCGGGTGGCATGGAACTGGATGTCAGGCCAACGTTCCATGGTGAGTTCAAGGTTAACCCGCGTCGGTGCAATATAGGTCAGGCTGCCGGAAGCATCCATGGCAAGATTATCTGATGCCTTTTTCCTGAAGTCATTGAGCATTTTCTCATCTTCACATTCAACCCAGCGCGCGGTCTGGACATTCACTGCTTCAAAACCTGAATCGACGTTGTATTCATTCTTTAATCGATGCGCTACGACATCAAATTGCAGGACACCGACGGCACCAACGATCACATCATTGCTGTTTAACGGGCGAAACACCTGGGTAGCCCCTTCTTCACTGAGTTCATCAAGCCCTTTTTGCAGCGCTTTCATTTTTAATGGATCTTTCAACCGTACACGACGAAACAGCTCTGGGGCAAAATTGGGAATACCGGTGAATTTGAGATCTTCACCCTGGGTAAAAGTATCACCAATCTGGATGGCACCATGGTTATGCAAACCGATGATGTCGCCAGGATAGGCTTCTTCCACGTGCTCACGTTCAGAGGCCATGAAAGTAATAGCGTTGGCGATCTTCACGTCCTTGCCGATACGCACATGCCGCATTTTCATGCCACGCTCGTATTTACCTGAACACACCCGCAGGAAAGCAATACGGTCACGATGTTGTGGATCCATGTTGGCCTGGATTTTAAAAACAAAACCGGAGAACTTTTCTTCTTCTGCGACAACCTCGCGGGTTTTCGTCGCGCGTGGCTGAGGAGCTGGCGCCACGCTGGCCACGTAATCCAGCATTTCATCAACGCCAAAGTTATTGATGGCTGAGCCAAAGAACACCGGGGTTTGCTTGCCGGCGAGAAATGCATCTTTATCAAACTCATGGCTGGCGCCCTGCACCAGTTCAATTTCATCACGTAACTCATCTGCCATACCACCCAGCATTTCATCAAGGCGCGGGTTATCCAGTCCTTCGATGACTTCCCCGTGCTGGATTTTGCCACCATGCGTGGGGCTGAACAGGTGAACCTTGTTTTCATAGATATGGAATACCCCTTTGAGGTTTTTGCCCATGCCAATTGGCCAGGTAACGGGGGCACATTCAATCTTGAGGATATCTTCCACTTCGTCCATCAATTCGATGGGATCGCGGCCTTCGCGATCCAGCTTGTTGATGAAAGTCAGGATCGGCGTATCGCGCAGGCGACACACGTCCATCAGCTTGATGGTCCGGTCTTCGACACCCTTGGCGCAGTCAATGACCATCAGCGCCGAATCGACAGCCGTCAGGGTTCGATAAGTATCTTCTGAGAAATCCTCATGTCCCGGAGTATCCAGCAGGTTAATAATGCAGTCCTTGTAGGGAAACTGCATGACTGCCGAGGTCACCGAGATACCACGCTGTTTTTCCAGCTCCATCCAGTCCGAGGTAGCATGGCGATCCGCCTTGCGGCCCTTGACGGTACCCGCCATCTGGATCGCCCCCCCGTATAACAACAGCTTTTCAGTCAGCGTGGTTTTACCCGCATCAGGGTGAGAAATAATGGCGAAAGTGCGGCGACGGTGAGTTTCTTTTAAAAAATCAGGCATTTATAGGTTCATACTAGTGCTACAAAACACGTTATTTTACCTTAATTGCAAACCGAATCGAGATTTATTCAGCCTGAATCATAAAAAAAGCCCCTTGTTAAAGGGGCTTGGTGTGGAATGTTGGTTAATCATCATCTCTATGACGGCGTCTCTCATGATGTCTTTTCTCACGATGACCATGATGATATCTTACTAACTTGATAGTGCCCTGACCTAAGACATCCCTTCCATCTGTGGTCTTCCCTTTCACAATGGCTTCTTCATCAAACCTGGTAAATCCAGCATCCTTTACAGCAAACTTACACAGCAGGTCCTGATGGCCATCATGGTTAACATCCCTATCGTGGCATTTTAGTTGTGCTTCATC
>JARRJY010000051.1:0-13511 GCA_037388705.1 Gammaproteobacteria bacterium | reverse complement strand
CCTTACAGTTGTGCTACCAGATCCTTAAGCAGATCTTCGTTGGCTTTCTCGTCAATCTCACGCTTCAGTACACGGCCGGCACCAGCGACTGCCAGTGACACTACTTCGCCGCGCAGGTTTTCGCGTGCACGATTAACTTCCTGTTCAATTTCGGCATTAGCCGCTGTCAACAGACGTTCGCCTTCAGTGCGAGCTGCATCTTTAGCCTCTTCAACAATCTGGTTGGCACGTTTTTCTGCGCCGTTGATAATTTCCTGAGCTTTGGCTTTCGCTTCTTTCAGGACTTCAGCGGCACGTTCTTTGGCCAACTCTTCGTCGTGCTTGCCTTTTTCGGCTGAAGCGAGACCATCAGCAATTTTCTGCTTACGTTCGTTTAACGCGGCCATCACTGGCGGCCAGACGAACTTCATGCAGAACCACACGAACACGATGAATGTGATCGACTGGCCGATGAGAGTTAAGTTAATGTTCATAGTCGAACCTTTATGTTGCGTTTAGTGAAGTAACGTTCTGTAATAATTACGCAGCAACCGCGAACAGAACATACATAGCAAGACCAACAGCAATCATTGGTACCGCATCCACCAGGCCCATTACAATGAAGAACTGGGTACGTAACATAGGAATTAATTCAGGTTGACGTGCTGCACCTTCAAGGAAGCGACCACCGAGGACACCGATGCCCACAGCTGCGCCAAGCGCACCCAGACCCATCATTAATGCACCAGCAATGTAAAGCAATGCTTGTTCCATTATTTTCTCCTAATATTTCTCAAAGATTAAAAATTAAATAAAGTTAAAACTAAAAATTAAAAAGTTGTTAATGGTCACTATGCGCCATATCCAGGTACACGATGGTTAACGTCATAAAGATGAACGCCTGTAACGTGATAATCAGGATGTGGAAAATAGCCCAGCCTAATTGCAGGAAACCACCCAGCACACCCATTGTCAGGCCTGCACTGAACATTATTGCAATCAAGATGAAAATCATTTCGCCGGCATACATGTTACCGAACAGTCGTAATGCCAATGAAATAGGTTTAGCAATTAACGATACAAACTCAAGGAAGAAGTTAAACGGTATTAAAAATACCTTGATGACAGGGTTTTTCGCTTCAAAAGGGTGTAATGTCAGTTCACCCACGAAACCACCCACACCTTTAATCTTGATACTGTAAAAAATCGTAAGGACGAATACGGATAAGGCCATACCAATAGTGGCGTTTGGATCAGTAGTAGGCACTACTTTAAAGTAAACATGATGTGGATCCATGCCCATCGCTGCACCGATTTGACCTGCTAAAGCAGGTAACCAGTCTACTGGAATCAGATCCATGAAGTTCATTAACCAGATCCAGACAAAAATGGTTAAAGCGAGTGGAGCAACTAACGGGTTTCTACCGTTGAAAGAGCCTCGTACACTGTCATCAATGAATTCACAAATCCATTCCACAAAGTTTTGCAGGCCACCAGGTGTATCAGCTGTCGCGGACTTGGCTGCCTTACGGAAGAAAAATAAAAAGATCACACCTAAAACGATAGACCACAACATGGTATCAACATGGATAGCCCAGAAACCCATTGCCTTGGCTTCAGCAGCCGAGTGGGCAAAGCCCCATGTGCCATCAGGATGTTGACCGTATGTCCAGTTTTGAAGGTGATGTTTAATATAGCCGGTAGACGTTAGTGCTTCGCTTGCCATTTGTACATAAACCCAAAAATTTTTAAGAAACTTTTTAGCCTACACGTCGTTTGGCGGTACCAACGGGACGTGCAAACAAATAACCAATGTGTGCCACCACAAAACCGATGATTAACGCGGCGGGTTGTAGTTTTAAATAGAAACCGATTGCCAACAGGGCCATAACTACAACCATTCTCAGCATGAGACCTTTATATAGTGCAACCATACTTAACGCAGCGTTATCTGCGGCCATTTCCGTGGCAATGCGTATGCGCCAAACATTGATTAAGGTGCTGGCGATACTTACGGCGCCGCCGTAAATCAGCGCGCCTAAAAAATTCAGCTCGTAACCCTTTAGCAGGAGAGAAACCACTGCGGCTAATATCAGCAGCACACCCTGTATCAGGATTAGCCTGCGCCATGTGCTTCGGAATGCTTTGTCTGCAAAATTCATCGCTGTGATGGATAACCTGCGATTAGCGCTTGGTATCAGGCGCGCGCAGTATAATGTTTCCCCAGCAAAGGGTCAATGACAGCTTTAAAAGGGCTTTTTGGAGTAATTTAGTGTGTTATTAGGGCTCTATTTGAGAAAAACACAGCAACATCAGAACATTAGAATTAACTAATATGATTCAGGATACCTTCAAGTTCATCAAGGCTATTGTATTGAATCACCATTTTTCCTTTGCCAGTAGCCGAATGCTGAAATTGCACCTTGGCTCCCAGTTTTTCTGACAGGTCATCCTGTAATTTCCTGGTATCAGGATCCAGTTTGTGGGAGACCTTGGGTTTGGCCGGCTCCGACGCCTTGCGCACCAGGGACTCTGTTTCACATACTGATAACCCCCTGGCAACTACCTTATGTGCCGCATCGCGTTGGGCTGCTCCCAGTAAACCGAGCAGGGCACGGGCATGACCCATTTCCAACTTGTTTTCTTCCAGCAAGGTCCTCACTTCAGGTTCCAGTGTCAACAAGCGCAACAAGTTGGCCACCGAGGCACGTGAGCGGCCAACGGCTTCGGCTGCTTCCTGTTGGGTAAGGGCAAATTCATCAATCAGGCGTTTTAATGCGACCGCCTCTTCAATGGGATTGAGTTCCTGGCGCTGGATATTCTCTATCAGGCCCATGGCCATGGCCTGTTGATCTGTCACATCGCGAATGACGGCCGGAATTTCATGCAGTTCGGCCAGTTGCGCCGCGCGCCAGCGACGCTCACCAGCGATCAGTTCATAGTGGCCCGGACGGCTACTTAGTGGGCGCACCACTACAGGCTGCACCACGCCCTGGGCCTTGATGGAATCTGCCAGTTCCTGTAGCGCCTCGGCGTTGAAATCACTACGTGGCTGATAGCGACCACGCTCGATACGATCGATGGCCAGATTTTGCAGGGAGTTATCCGTTTTGGCCTGATCTATCGATACTGCCTCAGCGGTATCTTCCTGCAGGCTTTTTGCACTACCACCAAGTAACGAGTCCAGCCCGCGGTTTAAACCTCTTCTTTTAACCATGGATTTCTTTTACCTTGCTACTCAGGGATGACCAACAGATGCCAGATTTTCATCATTGCGCAGAATTTCACCGGCCAAAGCCAGGTAAGCCAGGGCACCTCGTGATGATTTGTCGTAATTAATTACTGGCATACCATGACTGGGAGCTTCTGCCAGACGAACATTACGTGGAATCACAGTACGATAGACTTTTTTCGGGAAATGCACGATCAATTGCCCGGATACATCGTTGGCCAGGTTATTCCGCGGGTCAAACATGGTGCGCAGTAATCCTTCCACCTGTAATTCCGGGTTCACCGTGCTGCGGATGCCTTCCACGGTTTCTAATAAGGCTGATAGTCCTTCAAGCGCGTAGTATTCGCACTGCATGGGGATCATGACTGAATTGGCTGCCACCAGGGCATTTAGCGTCAACATGTTCAGGGATGGGGGGCAATCTACTAATATATAGTCATAGTTATCCCTGATACCTGACAGGGCGTTGCGCAAACGGCGCTCACGGTCGTCTGCCCCCATCAATGCGACTTCAGCAGCGGTTAGATCACTATTGCCTGGTAATACATCGAAACCGACATTTTCAGGCGTTTTTAAAATATCTGTTACGTTTGCTTCATTTAGAAGCAAATCACAGGTATTTTGCTCCATTTCATTCTTGTTAATGCCGCTACCCATGGTAGCGTTACCCTGGGGATCAAGATCTACCAGCAATACCTTCCTGTGAGTTGCTGCCAATGATGCAGCCAGATTAATGCAAGTAGTGGTTTTGCCCACGCCACCTTTCTGGTTTGCGACTGCGATAATTTTTCCCATATCCTTTTCTCTCCCCTGGTCCTGACCCGTCAGCCAGTAGTCCTACTTTATGATACCGGCCGGATTATGAGCAAGTGTCTTTCTGCATCCAAGCCAGGAACTTTTAATTCTATGCTCTGGGACAATTCCACGCTTTCTGGCAGATCACCCACCTCGGCGACCGGGTAAACGCCTTTCATAGCGAGCAAAACTCCTTTAGGATCAAGTAGATGCCTTGTCCCCGTGACCATATTTGCCAGAGTGGAGAATGCCCGTGACATGATGGTATTGAATAACTGTCCCGGCTGAAATTCTTCTACCCGTGACTTTACCACAGTCACATTACGAATCTCGAGCTCTGAAACCACCTGGGTGATAAAGCGCGTCTTTTTGCTGTTACTGTCTAGCAGGAAAAACTCATCATTAGGGCGTACCAACGCCAGCGGAATGCCAGGTAGCCCGGCACCGGTTCCCACATCGAGAATTCTACCTGCTTGCAGATAAGGATTAATCACCAGGCTATCCAACAGGTGGCGCGCTATCATCAACTCTGGTTTGCGTACCGCTGTCAGGTTGTAAGTTCGGTTCCACTTGTGTAGCAATCCAACAAAATCCAGCAGCTTGCCCTGAACTTTGCCATCAATATCAAATTCCAGTTCATTCAGGCCCTGCTGAAGTCTCGTTGATAGCTCCATACTCATACGCGGAGTATGGCACATTACGCATGGAAGTAGTGACGTTAACGGGTGACATATCGCCCTTTGCAAGCCAGTATAGAGCACGAAAGGTAAGTTCGATTTTCATAAATCATCACATCGAACCAGGGCCCGATGTGACAATGAACATGGTTACCTAGCGATCGCCGCATTGGTCATGTTATTTAATGCGCCCGTCATTTTCTTGACGATTTCAGCGCGGTTATGAATGTTATGTCGAGCTGCAATATAGGAAGGATCGTTATAAGTTAACCAGACCTGGCCATCTTTATCTTGCCAAGCTAAAGCCTTCATGGGTAAATCGATACCGGCAGTCTGGTTGCTGGTAAAGAAGTGGGTACCCATCTTGGGATTACCAAATACCAGAAGTTCAGTGGGCCTTAATGGAATACCGGCTTTTTTGCCTCCTTCGTCATGACTCCATCGCATCGCAATGGTAATGCCTTTTTTCTTTAAAATATTTTCCAGGCGATCCAGGGTAACCTTTACACTGTGGTTACTTTTTTTGGTAATTAGTCCATCCTCTGAAGCCATTACAGTAATTGGGCTAATGACCAGAAGGGCTATAATGAGTAGATTACGCATGTGATTTTCTCCTGTGCTTTGTTGTTATGTATTCCTGAGATGCATGTTATCTGATGATAAAAAATCCACGAAGTTCCCTGCTAACCAGGGTCAAGATTAGTACATGTCTACTAAATGTTACCGACGTTTTGCCGTTATACTTATCACCTCTATACGTTTTATGATGATTTACTATTTTACTCAACTATACACCCCCTAATGACTGAGTCGATACAAGTTCTTTTCCTGGAAGATGACGCCGGGATTACCAAAACCGTAAAAGACCTTCTAAAAGATGAAGGCATTAGCATTGATCTTCACCGTGTCACAAATCGCGTTGATTTTGAATCAGGCCTGTCACAAGAAAACTATGATTTTGTTTTTATTGACTGGGGTCTGGACAACATTGATGGCTTCGAAGCCTTATCTATCGTCCGTAATTTAAATTTAATCATCCCTGTTATTATCTTGTCAGATATCCTTGACGAAACTCTCATTGTTGAGGCTTTACATGCTGGTGCTAACGACTATGTATTAAAGCAAAACTTATCCCGTCTCGGATCAGTTGTTAGCAATGCTCTTTATATTGTCAACAAGTACCAACAGCAAAAAGAAATTGAAACCCTGTTATATAAAAAACAGAAACTAAGAAAACAGTTTAAACAGAGCACAAGAGAACTTGAAAATGCTAATTCATATATTCATTCAGTGGTGAATAATCTTGTTGATGGCATTATCAGTATAGATACCAAGGGCAAAATAAAAAATATAAATATGGCTACGACTAAAATTTTTGGTTATAACGAGGATGAATTGCTCGGCCAAAATATCAATATTTTAATGCCAGATCCTTACCATTCTGAACACGATAGATATCTGGAAAATTATTTAAATACAGGCAACCAGAAAATTATAAACACAGAAAGACAGGTTTTAGGTAAACGAAAAAACGGCGAAGTCTTTCCGCTTGAGTTAAGCGTAATTGAAACAAAAACTCACGGTGTTCATTATTTTACCGGCTTGATCAGAGACATTTCTGAGCGTGTTGCCTTGCAGACAGAACTTAAAAATAACCAGGCCCGTTTTGAAAGAGGACAGGAATTTGCAAATATAGGTACCTGGGACTGGGATATTCAGAGCGATAATTTATACTGGTCAGACCGTATTGCTGCCTTGTTTGGTTATCCCAAAGGTGAACTGAAAACGACTTATGAAAATTTTATTCAGGCTGTTCATCCTGATGATCAGCAACGGGTCATCGAGGCAGTAAATGCCTGTATTGAAAAAGGCACTGAATATGATATTGAGCACCGCTGCGTATGGCCAGACGGTGCGATACACTGGTTACACGAAAAAGGGGATGTTGTTCGCGGTGATGATGGTACACCACTGAATATGCTGGGTGTGGTCCAGGATATAACTGATCGAAAGCTGACTGAAGAAGCTCTGGCGGAAAATACGACTCTTCTTAAAGAAGCCCAACACATAGGAAGAATTGGAAACTGGTCAACAAATACGATAACTGGCGAGATCAAATGGTCAGATGAAACCTATATTATCTTAGGCTACCAGCCCAACGAATTTACTCCGAGTTTCGAACGCTTCTTTGCTGTAGTCCATCCTGATGATGTCGATAAAATCAAACATTCTGAAAAAGAAGCATTTGATCATAATAAACCTAGCAGTATTGATTATCGTATAGTTTTACCTGGTGGTAAAATTCGCTGGGTACATGGTGAGACACATAGAACCTGTGATGATAATAACAATACCATAAAGCTTAGTGGTACTTTACAGGATATTTCTGAAAGAAAATTTAATGAACAAAAGCTGACGCTGACAAATTACATTCTGGAACAAATCGCCAGTGGCGATAATATTGAACATATTCTGGATAATGTAATCACTGGAACTGAAAAACTACTGGATAATGCAATATGCGCAATATCCATGCTCAGTGATGACAATAAATTATATAACAGGGCACATAATCGCCTTCCTGATTTTTTTAACCAGGCTGTGGATAATCTTGAAATTGGAGAAGGACAGGGTGCCTGTGGTACAGCAGCATTTAGAAACAATCGTGTCATAGTTGAGGATATTTTTTCTCATCCCTATTGTAAAAATTTTACTGAAGTGGCTAAACAGGCTGATCTTGCTGCATGCTGGTCTCAACCAATTCGCTCCCTCACCAATAGACCTTTTGGTATATTCAGTGTTTACCATAAAAAGTCCAGGTCACCAGACTTTACCGAACTTGATATTATTTACACAGCATCACACTTAATATCTATAGCCCTTTTACGTGAACAAAACGAATCCTCGCTAAAGAAGGCCAGGGATGAAGCGATAAAAGCCAGTCAGGCCAAGTCCGAATTTCTTTCACACATGAGTCATGAACTACGCACACCTCTAAACGCAATCATAGGCTTTTCTCAATTACTTGAACTTGAAGAAAATCTTGCTCCAGACCAGGTTGAAACTGTTCAGGAAATATATGCTGCTGGCAAACATTTACTGGACCTCATCAATGACATTCTGGATCTGTCACTCATCGAAACAGGAAATATTGAGATTGAACTTCAGGAAGTTGCCATTTGTTCTATGATCGATGAGTGTATAAATTTAATGGACAATCTGTCAAAAAAGAAAAATATTTCCCTGATAAAAGAATATCTTTGTTCATTAGAAAATATAAAAATTCATGCCGACCCCAAACGCTTAAAACAATCCATCCTGAACCTTATATCCAATGCCATTAAATATAACCAGAATGGAGGTAAAGTCATTATTAGTTGTATAGACAATGGAAAAGATTCTGTTCAACTTAATATTCAAGACACAGGTAGCGGCATATCAAATAAAAATTTAATGAATTTATTCACTCCATTTGACAGGCTTGATGCTGAGGGTTCCGAGATCGAGGGTACCGGCATTGGCCTGGTTATTACCAAGGAACTTGTTGAACTCATGGGTGGATCCATCCATGTTAAAAGCGAGGTAGGTATCGGCAGTACATTTTCCTTAACTTTTAACACAGTACACAGTGATCGCTCTTTGCGTGATAACATTGACCAACAAAGTAGCCAGAACCAGAATATGAATACCTTATCTGTAGAACCAAAAACAATTGTTTACATTGAAGACAACCCGGTAAACCTGAAGGTCGTGACCAAGGCCATCGCGCGACTCCCGGGCATCAAGCTGCTCTCCGCAATGGAGCCTGAAGAAGGGATTAAACTCATCAATGAGCAGAACCCGGATCTTATCCTGCTTGATATTAACCTTCCTATCATGAACGGTTTTGAGGTCTTCAAAATTTTAAAAGAAAATCCTGACACAGCGGAAATACCCGTGGTAGCACTTAGCGCGAGTGCAATGGCATCTGATATGGAAAAAGCCAGTCAAGCCGGGTTCAATGACTATGTTACCAAGCCCATTAATATGGCAATTTTCTACGATATGCTGGATAGGCACCTGAACTGATTCAGATGGCTTTATCGGCTAGCTTCTTAACTGATTTATTACCGCGTTTTTTCATATGAATCAGAAGTAATGATACGGCAGCTGGTGTTACTCCTGATATACGTCCTGCCTGGCCAATGGTTGCGGGACGGATGCGCTTAAGTTTTTCTGCAACTTCCAGTGATAAACCCTTCACCTGATCATAATCAAGATCTTCAGGTAACCGGGTTTCCTCGTTGCGTTTATGGCGTTCAATTTCATCACGTTGACGATCGATATAACCGGAATACTTGGCCTGGATTTCAATCTGTTCGGCAACAACCGAATCTGGCACGCCATTACCCACTTCTTCAAGACTTGTTAACCCTGCATAACTCACATCAGGTCGACGTAATAACTCCATCAGGTTAGCTTCTCGTGACAGGGTTTTACCCAACACACGTTGTTGCTCTGGTTTACTGATTTTTTCTGGATGAAGCCAGGTAGTTTGTAATCGTTTTTGTTCCTGCTCGATCATTTCACGCTTTTTCTCAAAAGCTGCCCAGCGTTCATCATCAACCAGTCCCAGTTCACGACCTTGTTCAGTTAAACGTAAGTCTGCATTATCTTCGCGTAACATCAGGCGATATTCCGCGCGAGAAGTAAACATACGATAGGGTTCCTGGGTACCACTTGTAATCAGGTCATCAACTAATACACCCAGATAGGCTTCATCTCGTCCTGGTGTCCATGATTCTTTTTCCTGTACCTGGCGTGCGGCATTCAAACCGGCCAGTAGTCCTTGCGCTGCAGCTTCTTCATAACCTGTTGTTCCATTTATTTGCCCGGCAAAGAACAAACCGTTCATGTACCTGGTTTCCAATGAGGGTTTTAAATCCCGCGGATCAAAAAAATCATACTCGATGGCATAACCGGGGCGTGTGATATGTGCGTTTTCAAAACCTTTCATGGAACGCACCAGCCTGTATTGCACATCAAAGGGCAGGGATGTGGAAATTCCGTTGGGATAAACTTCTGTTGTTGTCAAACCTTCCGGTTCAACAAATATCTGGTGTGAGGCCTTGTCCGCAAAGCGCTGAATTTTATCTTCGATAGAAGGACAATAGCGGGGACCTACACCTTCAATGACGCCGGTATACATGGGTGAGCGATCCAGGCCTTCACGAATAATGTCATGTGTTTGCTCGTTTGTGTACGTGATATGACAGGAAACCTGTTGGGGATGTTCTTCAGCTTTACCGATGAAAGAAAATACCGGCACCGGTTCATCACCAGGTTGTTCTTGTAGAACAGAGAAATCAATACTTTTGCGATCAATGCGCGGTGGTGTACCTGTTTTTAACCGATCCACGGTAAAAGGTAGTTCACGTAGACGTTGTGCCAGGGCATTGGCAGGGGGATCGCCTGCTCGACCACCCTCGAAATTTTCCAGCCCAATGTGAATCCGTCCACCCAGAAAAGTACCGACGGTGAGCACCACGGCCCTTGCCTGGAACTTCAGGCCCATCTGGGTAACGACACCCGCTACCCGGTCGTGTTGGACAAACACAACATCCACGGCCGGCTGGAACCGAATGAGATTTGGGGTATTTTCCAGCACACTGCGTACCGCGTTCTTGTAGAGCACGCGATCAGCCTGGGCACGGGTAGCACGGACTGCCGGACCCTTACTGGCATTAAGAATACGAAACTGGATACCGCCTTTATCGATGGCCCTGGCCATCAATCCACCCAATGCATCGAGTTCTTTCACCAGGTGGCCTTTACCAATCCCGCCAATGGCCGGGTTACAACTCATTTGGCCTAATGTTTCAATGTTATGTGTCAACAACAGGGTTTTTACTCCCATACGAGCCGCTGCCAGGGCTGCTTCTGTCCCAGCATGACCACCACCAACTACGATGACATCAAACTTGTCCTGATAAAACATGGGTTTCGTAATCTTTAAATTAAGTTAAGCTGTAAAAAGGCTGCCTATTGTACGTTCTGGTTACATATTAGCCAATATCCAATAACACAAATAAAGGATTATTTTATGCGCTTTGTACTAATTGCCCTGTTGCTTAATAGTGTAATTCTTTCAGCCTGTGCCCGGGAAGTCGCTGGCGTGTCTCTAGATGAAGAAGTACTGCTTACTGACAATGTCCGACTTAAACTCAATGGCGCAGGCATACGCAGCAAATTCATTTTCGACATATACGTAGGCGCTCTTTATGTGGCCCAGCCCAAGTTAACCACGGAGCAACAAGTCTATTCCGATCCTTCTGCCAAACGTATGCTCATGCATTTTCTTTATGATGAGGTCAGTAAGGAAAAACTCAACGGTGGATGGCAGGATGGTTTTGAAAATAATCTTGATGAAGCTACTTTTTCAAACGTTAAGCAGCGCCTGGAAAAATTCAAAAGCTATTTTGAAACCGTAAATAAAGGTGATGTGATTTATCTTGATTATTTACCCAATCAAGGCACACGGGTAACGATAAATACTATAGAAAAAGGGGTGATTACAGGTCAGGACTTTCACCAAGCTCTGATGAAAGTCTGGCTGGGTGAAGAACCGGCGGACTGGAACCTGAAACAGGCGTTACTGGGCCAGTAAATTTAGTAGCCGTTCTGCAAAGTGAGACCGCTGCTGTTTTTTGTCAGGTGCTTTTCAAAAGCAAGTTGATCATTAATGAAATTCACCAGTGCTTCTTTGGCCTTTTCTTTACTCTCGTAAGGTCCCTGATCGACACCACGACGAATGGCAAAGAACCACTCGCTACCGACACTATAAAAACGTCCTGAACGAAAAGGTACAGTCCCGGCTTCTCCTTTTCGATTCATAAAATAATTTGTCATTTTTATAATTTCCTTATCTCCTACCCTGGGCTGAAGTTTAAAACTGGAAGGTATCGCTGTCTGTAGGCATAAACTGAATCTCCTGTAAGCCAGCGCTGACAGCATATATGCCTTCCAATGCACTTTTAATCACTTTTTGCTTGATTGTTCTCTAATCGTCCTCTATGATAGAGAACATATAGAGTACTTATGGGCCACTTAATGATGACTCTACTGGAAAAACGAATTTTCAATTTCATCCGTGCCTTTATTCAGCAACACGGCCACAGCCCAACACTGGTTGAAATTGGCCAAGCTATGGAAATTAAATCAAAAGGCACGGTACACCGGTACGTTCAGGCCCTGAAGCAAAAAGGTGTTTTAGAGCAAAACGAACGTGGCTGGCGCGGCATTCGACTCGTCGAACAACCCTCAACCCACTCCACAACCCTCCGTTTGGTGGGTCGGATTGCCGCAGGCCACCCCATTGAAGCCATTGAAGATCAGGATGAAATTAATCTTCATGATATGTTTGTTGGCGACAATCGCTACGCCCTGCAGGTAAAAGGCGAATCAATGATAGGTGCCGGTATCCTTGATGGTGATATCGTTATTATCGAATCTCAGGATAATGCCCAGTACGGTGATATCGTTGTTGCCCTTATCGACGAACAGGAAGCGACACTAAAACGCTATCGCCGTTATGCCGATGGCCGCATCGAACTGGCCCCGGAAAATCCTGACATGAAACCCATGGTCTATGATGCAAACAGGGTCCGTATCCAGGGTGTATTAATAGGGCAACTTCGAAGGTATACGTAACCAGGCAACAATACTATTATTCTTCTTATGTAGCTGCTACAGTATTTTTTTGCCCGCTATCCAGAAGAATAAAATAAATGTTTCCGGCACAATTAAAATCATATATTAGCTCAATCGAGTTAAGATCAATCGTTGTTGGTATTTCTCTATTACTTTTTCTTTCACCAATCTTATATTTCTCTGCCTTAAACAATCCATCACATGTTCCACGTATTGCTTTTTTAAGCATAATTTCCACCTTTATCTGTTTTATATATTTCTTTTCATTGCTAAAAAATGAAAAGAAAATTTATTTTCACAAAATACATATCCTTGTTCTGCTGCTTTTAACGTGGGCAACTGTTTCTATTTCATGGACCATAGACTATGGCAATTTTGCTTATGAAATAATACCTCTCTGGGCGCTGGTCGGGCTGTTTTTTGTTGCCTCTCAAGTTTCATCCTTTAAAAACATAAAAATATTCCTCACTGTTTCCATCTTTGGTGCACTGTATGCTGCAGTAATTGGCCTGATGCAAAATTATGGCCTTAACCCGGTAGGGTATCGTTTCGATCCATCAATAATGAACTCGACATTTGGTTTTAAAAACCATGCAGCTCTCTATATGGATCTAATCATTCCAGTTTCCCTGGTTATGGCCATTATCACTGAAAACAAAATATTTCGCTGGTTGCTGACAATTATTGCAGGAATTCTGGTTGGCTTTACATTAGAACTTCATACCCGTGGTTCGTGGCTGGTCTTGGTTATATGGTCCCTAATATTTATATGCTATTTATATATTGATTCAAGAGGCAATAACAATATTCTCTCTTTGCTCAAAATTCGTTACAAAGAGATATTATTTATCCTTGTTACATCAGGAATAATTTTCGGCTCTCATGGAATTATTGATGAAAAGTGGCAGCGTCCGGTACAAGAAGGTGAAATGATAGATACATCATCATCTGATAGATTGCGATTTTATTATAATTCACTAAATGTCATAAAAGATAAGCCACTTACCGGGGTAGGATATGGTGCCTTCTGGAAAGGCTTCAGAAAATATACCAATAAGCCATTAGTAATAAAAAGATCGAATGCAAGTTTATATGTTTATCGATTGCATAATGACCCATTACAGTATTTTGTGGAGCTT
>JARRJY010000050.1:0-22100 GCA_037388705.1 Gammaproteobacteria bacterium | reverse complement strand
TGGCAGTGGATGGACTGGTTTGTATCAGGGATACCAATGTCTTGTTCGAAAAGCTGAGTTTTTGCGTTCAATCGGGCCAGGTACTGGTCATAGAAGGTAAAAATGGTAGCGGGAAAACATCGCTATTACGAATTCTGACAGGTATTCGTCAGCAGGATGAAGGAAAGGTTACCTGGAACGGGGATGATATTACCGATCTTGCCACAGGTTATCGACAGGTAATGGCTTACATGGGGCACCAGGATGGCATTAAGCAGGAATTAACAGCGCTCGAAAACCTCCAATTGGCGCATATTTATGGGAAAATTTCGGACAATTCACTAGATGAAGTGCTTGAGATAACAGGTTTGGCTGCACAGGCAGATGTTTATGCGTCAAATTTGTCAGCGGGGCAAAGACGCCGCCTGGCAATAGCTCGTTTATTACTAACGGATTGTAGGTTATGGATTCTGGATGAACCTCTTACAACCCTGGATACATCAGGAATAAAATTATTTGAAAATTTATTAAAACAACATGTTGCGGATGGCGGAATCGCAGTACTGAGTTCGCATCATGATATTAACCTTGAAGGTGCTAACATAATCAGGATGAGTCTGTAACAAATGAATAACCTGTCACTAACAAAAGCCTTCATGAGATTGTTACGGCGCGATCTGTTATTAGTGATGCGCCATCGTTCACAAGCAGCAAATCCGATTTTATTTTTTGTTATTGTAGCTTCTTTGTTTCCACTCGCAACAGGTCCCGAGCAGAGTCTGCTACAAAAAATGGCGCCTGGCATAGTCTGGGTAGCGGCATTGTTGGCGACCATGTTATCACTTGATGCAATATTTCGGTCTGATTTTGAAGATGGCTCACTAGAGCAGTTAATGTTAAGCCCACATCCGGCCTCTGTGCTGGTACTGGCAAAAGTCATTGCACACTGGTCAGTAACCGGTTTGCCATTACTTATCGCAGCACCATTCATGGCGTTTCTTTATGGATTACCCACTGATGCATCGTGGACATTATTGCTAAGCTTATTAATTGGTACACCCGTATTAAGCCTGGTGGGATCTGTGGGTGTCGCTCTCACAGTTGCACTTCGTCATGGTGGTGTGATCCTGTCGTTACTAGTATTACCTTTATATGTGCCAGTATTAATTTTTGGTAGTGGCGCAGTGCAACTCACGCTGGAAGGAATTTCACCAGCGGCTAACCTGTATATGTTAAGTGCTATATTGGCATTGGCACTGGTATTGACTCCCTGGCCTGCAGCAGCTGCGTTACGATTGAGTCTGAGTTAAGGATGTGTATGAAGCATTTTATTCATCAACTGGCTTCGCCACCTTTTTTTACAGCTTCACAGAGAGAGTGATGCCGTGGTTTATTAGTATCTTTCTGTTGTTCCTGATGTACGGTTTATATGGTGGGCTGGTACTGGCACCGGCAGATTATCAACAAGGTGAAAGTTACCGCATCATTTATATCCATGTTCCGGCTGCCTGGATGTCACTATTTATATATATGGTAATGGCAGTCAATGGTGCAATTGGTTTGATCTGGCGGATTAAAATGGCTGAAGTCGTTGCGATAAGCAGTGCACCGATTGGGGCGATGTTTACTTTCCTGGCACTGGTTACCGGTTCCATCTGGGGTAAGCCTATGTGGGGTACATGGTGGGAATGGGAAGCAAGGCTGACTTCTGAACTTATCCTGTTGTTTTTATACCTTGGCGTAATTGCGCTCTATAACGCGATAGAAGATAAACGCATTGCCTCTCGTGCAGTGGCCATATTGCTTCTTGTTGGCGTGGTCAACATTCCTGTTATTCACTACTCAGTTGAGTGGTGGAATACACTGCACCAGGGACCAACAGTTACCAAATTTGATAAGCCATCAATTCATATAAGTATGCTTTTGCCTTTGCTTAGTATGGCGGTTGCTTTTAAATTTTATTTCGGGCTTGGTTTATTGGTAAGAGCTCGAAAAGAATTATTGCATCGCGAGCGAAATACCAGCTGGGTCAGGGAGTTATTGCTGGATGAATAGTATTATGGAATTTTTAAATATGGGTGGTTACGGTGCTTATGTGTGGAGTGCCTATGGTATTACCTTTGTTGTAATGATAATTGCTATTGTCATCCCGTTACGTCAACACGCTACACTTAGAAAACGGTTAACCAGTCAGTTAAAGAGAAAAAACCAGTCATGACGCCAGCAAGAAAAAAACGATTAACATTGGTCATTATCATGGTGGTTGGTATTGCTGCCGCCACAGCCTTGGCGCTCAAATCCTTTAATGAGAACCTGATGTTTTATTTTTCTACCTCGGATGTAAAACAGGGTAAAGCACCTATCAATAAATTATTCAGATTGGGAGGAATGGTGGTTGATGGCAGCGTTCAGAGGGATGGTAAAAGTTTAAAAGTGAGTTTTAATTTAACCGATTATCAGAATTTCGTAACGGTTGAATACACCGGGATTCTTCCGGATTTATTTCGTGAAGGGCAGGGTATTATTGCCAAGGGAAAATTAAATGCAAACGGTGTTTTTATCGCACAGGAAGTGTTAGCTAAACATGATGAAAACTATATGCCGCCTGAAGTTGCAGAAACTCTCAAGTCTGCAGGTAAGAATAAATAACAGGGAATGAAAAATGGTTCCAGAGATAGGACAGTTCGCACTTATACTGGCTTTGGTTATGGCTTTGATACAGGGAATATTGCCAATTATAGGCGCATGGAAAAATATTCCGGAATGGATGAACCTGGCCAGGCCGGCTGCCTGGAGTCAATTACTGTTTCTGCTGGTTGCCTTTGGCTGCCTTGTTTATAGTTTTATTGTTCATGATTTTTCCGTGCTATATGTTGCAAGCAATTCCAATACTCAATTGCCACTAATCTATCGTGTCTCTGCTGTCTGGGGAGCACATGAAGGTTCCCTGTTACTTTGGGCTCTAGCGTTATCGTTATGGACTGGTGCTGTTACAATATTCAGCAGGAAAATCCCGCAGGTCATGAGTGCTCGTGTTATAGGCGTGATGGGCATGGTAAGTGTTGGCTTCTTACTGTTTCTGATTCTCACGTCCAATCCCTTTGAACGTCTTTTCCCCGTACCGACTCAAGGTCGGGATTTAAATCCACTGTTACAAGACCCAGGTTTGGCAATACACCCCCCCATGCTTTATATGGGTTATGTGGGATTTTCGGTGGCTTTTGCTTTTGCGATTGCGGCCATGCTGGGTGGCAGGCTGGATTCAGCATGGGCCAAGTGGTCGCGTCCCTGGACAAGTATTGCCTGGGTATTTCTGACTCTCGGTATAACTCTCGGTAGCTGGTGGGCTTATTATGAACTGGGCTGGGGTGGCTGGTGGTTCTGGGACCCGGTTGAAAATGCTTCTTTTATGCCATGGCTGGTTGGTACTGCATTAATACATTCATTGGCTGTGACTGAGAAGCGCGGTAGTTTTAAAGCATGGACTGTCTTGTTAGCCATTTTTGCTTTCTCGCTAAGTTTACTGGGAACATTCCTGGTACGTTCAGGTGTGCTCACATCTGTACATGCCTTTGCCACTGATCCTGCTCGTGGTGTATTTATTCTTGTATTCCTTGCCCTGGTCGTGGGTGGTTCATTGTTATTATATGCCATACGTGCTCCACAGGTCAGAAGTGCAAGCCAGTTTAATGCGGTTTCGCGTGATACAGCACTATTGTTTAACAACGTTATCCTGGTTGTGACTGCCTTTACTATCTTGCTCGGAACATTATATCCGCTGTTAATTGATGCCCTGTCGCTGGGAAAAATTTCAGTTGGACCACCTTATTTTAATAGCGTATTTGTCCCATTAACTATCCCGTTAGCTTTATTGGTGGGAGTTGGTGCATTGATGCGATGGAAAAGAGATGATGTTTCCAGGCTTGCAAAAAAACTATGGTTAATAGTTGTAATAAGCATTGTTTTGGGTTTTTTGTTTATTCTGCTCTACACGTCGGCTGTTCAAATCATGGCGGTAATCGGAGTAGCGCTGGCATTGTGGGTAATGATGACGGCAGTTATTGGAATCTATGATCGGATAAAAGGTAAAAGTAATCTTGTTACAGGATTAAAAACAATACCACTGGGTTTCTATGGTATGAGTCTCGCACATTTTGCTATTGGTATCTTTATTGTTGGTATCTGTCTGACCAGTTTATATAGTAGTGAGAAAGATGTGCGTCTGGCACCCGGTGAAAGATATTCGTTGGGAGGGTATACATTTATCTTCAACGGGGTAACCCAAAAAAATGGTTCAAACTACCTGGCTTATGAAGGTGATATTAAGGTCGTAAAGGGGCATGAGCAGATAGCAAATTTAAGACCACAAAAACGTATATACCTTTCACAATCTAACCCGATGACAGAAGCGGCGATTGATGCAGGTTTGACCCGTGACCTGTTTGTTGCGCTAGGTGAACAACTGGATTCGGATAATGCCTGGAGTGTACGGCTATACCATAAGCCATTTATACGCTGGATCTGGTTTGGTGCAGTACTTATGGCAATAGGTGGACTACTGGCTACTTCTGACAAACGTTATCGTAGAACATCCAGGGAAAATAAAAATAGAGGAACAGGTTAATGAGTCGATACCTGTTTCCTTTAATTGGATTTGTTCTTTTGGTTGTGTTGCTTGCGTTTGGTTTAAACCTAGATCCACGTGAAGTGCCATCACCTTTTATTGGTAGAACAGCTCCTGCCTTTTCGTTAACACAGTTACATCAGCCAGATAAAAAATTTTCACCTAAGGATATGAAGGGGAAAGTCTGGTTGTTAAATGTATGGGCATCGTGGTGTGTTTCCTGTCGACAGGAGCATCATTTGTTAATGAAGCTTTCTGAAACCGGGCAGGTACCTATTTACGGGCTCAACTATAAAGATCAGAGATTCAAGGCAGTCGGTTGGTTAAATAAATGGGGTAATCCCTACCATGCAAGCGCCTATGATAATGAAGGTAGTGTTGGTATTGACTGGGGTGTTTATGGTGTTCCGGAAACATTTATCATTGATAAACAGGGGATTGTTCGTCACAAACATATCGGTGTTATACAACAGCAAGACCTGGATGAAATCATTTTGCCTATGGTGAAAAAATTACAGGCAACGGGATAATATTATGCGAATTATCACACTCTTGTTGTTAATCTTAAGCACTAATGTGTTTGCCGGCGTCGAGGTGCAGAGTTTTTCAACGCAGCAACAGGAACAAAGCTATAAAAAACTTGTTACTGAATTACGTTGCCTGGTTTGCCAGAATCAGAACCTGGCTGATTCCAATGCAGAACTCGCCAGGGATTTACGTAAGAAAATTGTGAAAATGATTAAAGCGGGAAAAACCGAACAGGAGATTATCCAGTACATGGTAGCGAGGTATGGTGATTTCGTGTTGTATAGACCTCCAATGAACCAGCGTACCTTTTTATTATGGTTAGGTCCGTTTTTCATATTGTTAATTGGTTTGTTCATTATGTTTGTATTTGTCAGGCGACAAAAAACTGCGGTTAGGCCATTATCATCCGATGAACAACAAAATCGTGCAAAGAAACTTATCGATGACGAGGAGGATGATTGACATGCTGGTATTCCTGGTATTGGCACTGTTCATGGTTGGTGGTGCGTTATTATTGTTATTGCCTGCATTTTGGGGGCGATACCAGCTGGCCTCGTCAAATGTCACTGAACAAAATATCCGGATTGCTCGTGAAAAGCTGACTGAACTAAAACAACATAAAAATCAAAAGATAATCAGTGACGATGATTATCAGCAACAGCGAAAAGAACTGGAACAAACATTGGCACTCGAACTGGATGAGGAATCGCAACCTGAGGTTAGCGCGTTGGGCGATAAGCGAGTCTTCCATGTATTGGCTATTGCGCTGCTGGTTCCTGCACTCGCTTTCCTGTTTTATTTTTCTGTGGGTAATCCCACAGTATTATTTCAATCTTTTGAAGGTAAGTCGCTACAGGCTAGTTCTGAAACCCCGGAAACACACCAGTCAATGGATCAGTTGGTAGCTGGCCTTGAGCAGCGTTTGAGAGAAAATCCAGATGACCCGGATGGCTGGATGATGTTGGGACGTACCTACATGTCACTGAAACGGTACGAGGATGCAATCCAGGTTTTTGAAAAGGTTATCACGATTATGGGTGAGCAGGCCCCTGTATTAGTCGCCATGGCAGATGCCATGATTATGGCACGAGGTGGAAGCGTTTCAGGTAAACCTGCTGAACTTGTACAAAAGGCATTGCAACAGGATCCTGACAATGTAAACGGCTTATGGCTGGCAGGACTGGCAGAAGAAGAGCAGGGAAATAATCGACAGGCTGTCAGGTACTGGCGAGAAGCTGAGACATTACTGAATGATGATCCTGCATCAGTTACTGAATTGCGTGAATTAATTCGTCGTGCTGAAAGCAAGCTTGATAACAGGGATATGGCCCAGGATACACTGAAAACAGCGACTACCACTGGTATCAGGGTCAATGTGATGCTTGATGAAAAATTAAGTCGTAATACAAGCCCGGATGATACCGTTTTTATTTATGCCCAAGCCCCACAGGGTATGAGAATGCCTCTGGCAATTGTCAGGAAAAAGGTATCAGAATTACCTGTTGAAGTGATACTGAATGATGAAATGGCCATGATGCCTGGAAGAGCATTATCGAATTTTTCTAAGGTCAACCTGTATGCACGTATCTCTAAGAGTAGCCAGGCCAAAGCACAAAGTGGTGATTTTATCGGTAGTGTTCAAAGCGTTGACACAAGCTCCAATCACAGGGTTGCTATACAGATAAATCAAGAAATACCTTAAATTCCAAATGACGATGTTCATTGAAATAACAAAGAACTTTTGGAAAGACTTGAGAGGTGATTTTAACGGGACGAATTTGAATAATTTCTTTTGTCCAATAATAATCATTTCGTGTTTAGAACATCATTTTTTAAGCACAGTGAACTGCACACAAAGCATCCAATATCATTTTGAAATACTGTATTTGTAGTTTACAAAATACAGATGTAAGTAATTTATCGATATGCCCAGATATGTCTACTTTTGTCCTATTTGGGTAATTATAATAAGCAACAAAATCATTAACTTATGTTAATATATCATTTAAAATGGGATTGTGGAGGTTGGAGGATTAAATTCTCTCACTCCGACCAGATTTATTATATGAGATACTGTTGTAGGGTTTTAAATTTACAGCATCCAAAAACTTGCTTTATGCTTTGTATCATTTATAAATGTTAATAAGGACATAGCTCAATATTATAGACAAGATGGAAGGGAGAAGATAATTCATGTCAGAAGACTGGAAAAATATCGAATTATCAGGGATCAGGCTAATTCTGTATAAACTTTACGGGATTAAAAGAAATATTGTTAAAAAGCTTATCCTCAGAATACTTTACTCTATTGATGGGCCAAACTATACGCTTTATTCACAAACCCTAAGAAAAATCTTTGCCGATTACCATGATGTAAATATTGGCATGTATAGTATGGGTGGGTGTTTTGTGCCTGGTGCTTTTCCAATAAAAACTACAATTGGAAGATACTCATCAATTGCGATGGGGGTCCTTGGGTTTGGTGCAAACCATCCAATGAATTTGAAATCTTCTCATGGTTTATTTTTTAATCCAACACTCGGTTTAGCAAAAGAACGGCTCGTCGACGATAGTCCTCTGGAAATTGGTAATGATGTCTGGATAGGGCAGAATGCCATCATTTTGCCCTCGGTCAAGAAAATTGGTGATGGTGCCGTCATTGGTGCCGGTGTTGTCGTCAATAAAGACATTCCTCCCTATGCTGTTGTTACAGGACACCCTGGTAGAGTAGTTAAAGTGAAGAGATACGTTAATTAAGGAAATTTATTATCTATATTATTTACTTAAGTGATGCTTATGATTTACATAATTAAGACTCGATGAATCTATGAGGGATTCATCGAGTTTAATTAAAAAGTCTGGTATCTACCAGGATTTATAGGGCAAGAACTTACCATTTAGTGTCACGACAACACGATCACCAGCTGGGTTTTCTTCTTTATCGATATTCATGGTAAAGTCGATAGCGCTCATAATCCCATCACCAAATTTTTCATGAATCAATTCTTTAATTGTTTCGCCATAAACACCAACAATTTCATACCAACGGTAGATAACAGGATCTGTCGGAACAACCTGCTCCCATTTTTTATGAGGAAATTCCTGTAATGCAGTAGAAAGTTCTGCGCCCATTCCAAGAACTTCCGCAACGGAATCAGCTTCACCTTTTTCAAGATGATTCATACCCAGGCAGGCTGAGCAAACATATTCAGTTGAAAGGCCTACTTTCTCGGCAATTTCAGTCCACGTTATTTCTTTTTCCTTTTTTACCGAAAGAATAACTTCTTTCATTTCGCTTTTATTCATGTTCAGTACCTCGTTATTTGGTGTTAGCGATTAACACTCGATAGTTAATACAATGAATTTATGTGCAATTGTGGTGCCAGAGTGAAAAAAACATGAATAAACAAGTACTTCGTATTAACACGATTCATAAAAACAGGCAGGTATTTAAATAATTAGGAAAATCAAAAGGATAAGCACAATGGCATGAACACTGCATAACCTTGGATAAATATTATTTGAGGAAATGTAATGAGTGCAAATATCAGCATCGACTACATCACCCATACCTTCAAAGGACAGACAGATCCGACTCTAAAAGAAATTGATCTGAATATCTCTCAGGGTGAAAAGGTTGCGTTAATAGGACGAAGTGGGTGTGGAAAATCTACCTTGCTTCATATGTTAGCTGGTTTGCTTATACCAAGTGACGGCTGTGTGCGAATTAATGGACACCAGGTCACGCGTCCCAGCGCTAAATGGAACATGATGTTTCAAAAACCATCTCTCTACCCCTGGATGGATGTACGGGAGAATGTTGCCTTGGGTCTGACGTTTGCTGGCCAGCAAGACACAGACAAAGTGAACAGTTTGCTTGAACTGGTTGGTTTGACTGACAAGGCTGATGCTAATGTACAAAGCCTTTCCGGAGGTCAGCAACAACGTGTTGCCCTGGAACGTTCATTGGCAACAACACCTGAACTCATTCTCCTGGATGAACCTTTTTCTGCATTAGATGCTTTCACCCGTGCTTCATTACAGGACGAGGTCAGCCGCATAGTGACAAAACAGGACCTGACCATGGTGATCGTGACACACGATATTGAAGAAGCAGTCGCAATGGCTGACCGGGTATTAATAATGTCAGCGAATCCTGGCCGTATTGTTGGCGAACTGAAGAATGAATTACCGTTCCCACGGGATCGCTCATCTGAAGAATTCAGTCGTAAACGAGAATCTTTGATGAAAACATTTGAGCAATTAGTTGGATGTGGCTCAAATGCTTCAGAAAAAGAAACAGAGAATGAAAAAGTTGGTAAGAAAGAGGCAGCTTAATCCAATTTGACAAAACCTTGAACTTTAATTTACTTAACTGGAAGGTGAATACAATGAGTAAGAGAAAAGATGATGAACTAGAGTATTTAAACAAGCACGAGATGAGTCGGCGTGACTTTATGCTTGATATGATGGCTATGGGCGGACTGGCTGCCGGTATGACCTTGCCAGGTATGAGTCTGGCAAATGTAACACCTCCTGATGATGAGGTGGTTCGCATAGGGTATCTGCCTATTACAGATGCAACTGCATTACTCGTAGCTCATGGAATGGGATTCTTCGAAGAAGAAGGATTAAAAGCGGAAAAACCAACATTGATACGAGGTTGGTCTCCATTAGTGGAAGGATTTGCGGCCGGTAAATTTAACCTTGTACACTTATTGAAACCAATCCCCGTCTG
The DNA here is from genome assembly GCA_037388705.1 of Gammaproteobacteria bacterium. Taxonomy (GTDB): domain Bacteria; phylum Pseudomonadota; class Gammaproteobacteria; order UBA6429; family Thiohalophilaceae; genus JARRJY01. Next base: position 12,231 of record JARRJY010000050.1, on the reverse strand, counting down.
GATGCGCTACAACAATAACTTTCCGGTTAAAATTATGTCTTGGGCTCACATAAATGGTTCGGCTCTTGTGGTTGGTAAGCACGTTGATGCTGAAGATTTTAAAGATCTGGGTGGTAAACAGATTGCCGTACCTTACTGGTATTCAATGCATAATATTGTTTTACAAATGGGCTTACGTAGTGCTGGTTTAAAACCGGTAATCAAAGATCAGAAAGCTAAACTTGCTAAAAATGAAGTAAACCTGATGATCATGCCGCCACCGGATATGCCACCTGCATTAGCGGCCAAGAAAATTGATGCTTTCATTGTGGCAGAACCATTCAATGCCTTTGGTGAACTTAAGGCAGGTGGAAAAATGCTGCGTTTTACAGGTGATATGTGGAAGAATCATCCTTGTTGCGTAGTTTGTATGAATGAAAATACCGTCAAAGCGAAACCGGAATGGACTCAAAAAGTAATGAATGCAATTGTGCGAGCAGAAGTCTATGCTCAGGAAAATAAGGCAGAAGTAGCAAAAATGATGTCTCGTGATGGGAAAGGCTATTTACCAATGCCAGGCAAAGCCGTAGTCCGTGCAATGACATATTACGATGAGGAAAACTATTCAAAACCACATGCCATTCGTAACAAGAAGGAATTTGGTAATGGTCGAATTGATTTTTCACCTTATCCATACCCTTCAGCAACAGAGATGATTGTCAGCGCAATGAACGATACGCTTGTTGGTGGTGAAAAGACATTCCTTAAAGGTCTTGATCCAAAATTTGTGGCCAAAGATCTTGTTAACTATGACCACGTTAAAATGGCGATGGCAAAATATAAGGGATGGGAAAATGCACCAGGTGTTGATCCTGAAAACCCATATGTTCGTAAGGAAGTTGTTAAAATATGAGTGTCGAACAAACTGTGATATCCAATTTAATTACCGCTCGCAAGATCGGTACGAATTGGCAAAGCGCTTTGAAAAAGTTTATGGATAATGGTGGTTATTCAATAGCAGGTATCCTGTTTCTGTTAATAACCTGGTGGTTTGGTGGCTGGCTTATTCAGCAAAATCCTGACATATCTTCTTTTGCAGATTTTGCTCCTGAGCCAACATTTAAGCGTCTTATTGAACTTGTGCACAATGGGACAGTAATAAATGCTATCGTTCCAAGTATGGAACGTATTGGTATGGGGCTCTTATGGGCAGTCGTGATTGGTGTTCCGGTTGGCGTCGCAATTGGGTTATTTGTCAGTTTACGAAGCATCACACATGTACCATTCCAGTTTTTACGTATGATAAGTCCTTTAGCCTGGATGCCAATAGCCGTGCTGGCATTTTCAAGCTGGGATGGCGCCATTGTTTTTCTCATTACCATTGCTGCAATCTGGCCAATACTTTTTTCCACTGCTCAAGGTGTACGACGCATTGATCCCCTGTGGTTTAAAGTAGCTCGTAACCTTGGTGCGGATGGTGTGCAAATGTTACGGAGAATAATACTGCCGGCAATAGGTCAGGATATCTTTGCCGGAATTCGTCTTGCTGTCGGTGTTGCCTGGATAGTACTCGTTCCAGCTGAATATCTTGGTGTCACCAGTGGCCTGGGGTATGCCATCAATGATGCGCGGGATACCCTTGAGTACGATACCTTGGCTGCAATAGTGGTCGTCATTGGTATTCTTGGTTTCTTGCTTGATGGTATATGTGTTAGCTTGATCAAACGTTTCAGTTGGCATCACCAGAATTAGTAACGTTAATGCCCATGCAACAAGGATGTTGCAACTTATTGGCCCACCACCAGTTCTACAGCACTACTTTAGTGCATAATTTTTTCATCTTTAATTATTTTATCCTTGAAAACTCCAGCAACAAGGCACTAACCGGCGATCTGCATACTTGGCAATGAATTTGCAGAACAAAGACATATGTCGACAATGTCAGGATTAGATAATGACAAAATTTGTAAGTGAAACCGAGATTAATTCGGAGTTGCTGGTGGTTCAACAGGCAGCACGTTTGATAACGCACTCTGCCGATCCTGAACCAGCTATACTGGGTATTTTACGATTATTGTCTCAGTTACTTGGCCTGAACCGAGGTCGGGTGGTCTTACCCAATAAACAATCAGGACAGTTGGAAATTATGTACGCATATGGCCTGACTGACGAAGAGAAAGAAAAAGGGCAGTATTTAATTGGTGAAGGCATTACGGGACGTGTATTCCAGACCGGACAACTCGCTCTTATTCAGAATATAGACGAAGAACCAACATATCTAGTGCGGGCAGTTGATCGCGTCAAGTTACCAGATGAAGCAGTTGCTTATCTGGCAGTACCAATTATCCTGGATGAATTACCAATTGGTGTACTGGCTGTACATCGATTACGAAGTCGGGAGAGACAATTTCAGAGAGACCTTTCATTACTACAAGTTGTGGCCACTTTTATTGGCCAGGTACTACGTGTTAAAGAATTGATAAGTGAACGGACGGCCTATTTGTTATCGGAAAATAAGCTGTTGCGTAATAAACTAGAAAGTCGTGGTGCACAATATGGAATCATTGGAGAGAGTCCTGCATTGCAGCGTGCCATTGAACAGGCTTTACAAGTGGCGCATACAAACACCACGGTCTTATTACTTGGAGAGTCAGGCACAGGTAAAGAATTATTTTCACGCATGCAACATTTAGCCAGTGAACGTGCTTCTGGTCCTTTTGTTGCAATCAACTGCGCAGCTATTCCCAGTAATCTTATCGAATCAGAATTATTTGGTCATGAAAAAGGTGCATTTACTGGCGCTATATCAGCTAAGAAAGGAAAATTGGAACTTGCCAATGGTGGTACGTTATTTCTTGATGAAATAGGTGACCTGGAACTTGACCTTCAAACAAAGTTACTTAAGGTTTTAGAAGACAATAAAATCCATAGAGTAGGCGGGAATAAGGCAATACCTGTTGATATTCGTATTGTTGCGGCAACCCATCAAAACTTGCAGGAAGCGGTAAATGAAAACCGCTTCAGGCTTGATCTTTTTTATCGTCTTAATATTTTTCCTATACGGTTACCACCCTTACGAGCTCGACAGGGAGACATCTCTATCCTGGCACGACATTTCCTTAATGCAGCCAATGAAGAATATGGTCGTAATGTCGTTTTTGGCCCTGGTAGCCTGAACCGTCTCGAGCATTATCCCTGGCCGGGAAATATTCGTCAGCTGGAGAACATGGTGAAACGTGCAGTTTTGTTATGTACCGATACTATGATCGGTCGTGAACTGGTTGATCAGATTATTGCTGAGGAAGAAGGTATTAATAATCCGGAGAGTGTTGCAAGAGAGCAAAAACATTATGAATCTTTGCCACCGTATTATGAGACATCACCGTCATCAGCATCACATGCTATGCAAAACGGTATTAGGCCATATGCCAGAGTCAGGGAGGATGAATCTGGTCAGATTCTTGATGCACTTAAGCTCAACCATGGTAACAAGACACGCGCGGCAATCAGTCTCGGTTTGACACCACGTCAGTTACGATATCGAATGAAAAAACTCGGACTTTAGAGCTCAATATCACCTGTCTTTTCTGAGTAACTTATTTACGTTTTACCTAAATTTCACGCCACAAACTGTTAAAGCTGTCTTGCAAGCAACAGGTATTCGCAAAATGTGACAAAGTGTCAGTCTATTTGTCGACATTGTCGACAAATAGACCTCTATCACTGCACATAAAAAGCTGACAAGCATACGAAAACCCTATAACTCTATGATAATAAAAAGAAACATATAACTGGCACAGGCTTTGCAATTTCTCCAGTACAAAGTAATTTATTTAATTAAATAATTTGGAGAAAGAACAATGAGCACTACCCAACAAACTATTGCAAAGTCTATGAGCTGTTTACGTCCTCTTGATTCGGATGGTCTGAAAACACTGGGCGAGAAAGGGAAGGCCAATCCTGAGTCTGTTGTCACACTCAAAGCCAAAACTGTCTGTGAAGGCCAGTTTCGTATGCAGACCTATGTTCGTGACTTGGAGCCGATGTTGATCGATGAACCTCCTCATTTATTGGGCGAAGACAATGCACCCAATCCTTCAGAAGCAGTGTTGGCCAGCCTGGGGGCCTGCCTAGCTGTGGGTGTACATGCCAATGCTACCGCGCGTGGTATCAAACTTACCAAGCTTGAACTTGAACTTGAGGGTGATATCAACGTAACAGCCGTATGGGGTACTGGTGATCTGGATGAAGCAAAGACACTTGGTTTTTCTGCAGTTCGTGTAAAGATTGATGCTGAAGGTGATTGTTCAGAAGAAGAAATTGATGACCTGGTTTCTCATTCGAATGTCTGGTCGCCAGTAGCAAATACCCTGCGAAATAATGTAGTAGTTGAGGTGACATCAGCTTAACAGCCACGCTGATGAGGAGTTATTTAAATGAGTGAGTTAAGTATCAGTTACGCAGAGCCAGCGCTGTCAGTTGATGAACTTTTATCAGCTAGCCAGCAAATTGTTGATCAGGATCTTAAACCACTAACGACCACGATTGACATTGACGGTTTGTACCCGGAACAGGTGTTAAAAAAGCTGGGAGCAATCGGTGCCTTTAACCAGCACCTGCCAGCCACCAAGAGTGATGGTATTTCTGACATGGGTGCTGCTATACAGGCTATGATAACGGTTTCACATGAATGTATGTCAACAGGATTCACTATGTGGTGCCAGGATACCTGTGGCTGGTATTTACAGAATGCTGCTAACACAACAGTTCGTGAAAACTGGTTACCCAAAGTAGCCAGTGCCAAGGTTCTGGCAGGTACTGGTATGTCCAATACCATGAAAGCCTTTGCCGGGATCGAACCATTACGACTTAAAGGCAAGCGTGTTGATGGTGGTTACGTAGTAAATGGTACCTTGCCCTGGGTTTCTAACCTGGGCGAGGACCACGTATTTGGCACACTTTTCGAAGTGGAAGGGAGTAAGAGTGGATCAGTGATGGCATTGATTGATTGTGCCAGTGAAGGCTTCACACTGCGACTTTCAGCTCATTTCACAGCTCTCGAAGGTACCCGTACTTTTGCCTGTATTTTCGATAATGTGTTTGTTCCTGACGACATGATTATCGACGATGATGGTGCAGGATTCCTGCGACGTGTTCGTTCCGGTATCGTGTTACTACAGTTCGGCATGGGAGCAGGTAACATACAGTCCTGTATTGATCTTTGCCGTGAAGTTGAACCGGTACTTGGACACATAAACGGCTATCTTGATGATCGGCCTGACGAGTTACAGGCAGAACTGGATGATGCTGTTGATGCAGTAATGGCATTGGCAGAAACACCATTCGAGACATCGGATGAATTTTTCCAGGATCTTCTGCAACTGCGCCTCGGTGCAGGTGAATTGGCATTACGTGCATCACAGTCCGCGATGTTACATACCGGTGCCAAAGGTTATCTGAAAACAGCTCCTGCACAACGTAAATTACGTGAGTCTTACTTCGTTGCCATTGTAACGCCAGCGATCAAGCATTTGCGTAAAGAACTGGATCGCCTGGCTAATGCCGCCTAGCAAGAACAGGTAAGGGTGATTGCTCTTTGTGGTTCTAGTCATGATTAAGAGGATGATATGAAAACATTTACTACCACGCTCAGTACTGACGAGGCAATTGAAAAACTTTTGTATGGTGTTGAGGCTGAAGGTATGCGTGTTGTTGCGCACATAAATGGCCAGGCAAATGCTGCCAAGATAGGCAAGACTGTTCCGGCTGATCAGATACTGGAAATATTCCGTCCTGATTTTGCTATACGAGTATGGGAAGCATGTAAACCTGCTGGTCACGACATCCCACTAAGAATACATGTTTACGAGGAAGGTGATGCCACCAAGGTTGCATGTCGGATGCCGACTGAAGTATTTTCACCATATGAATCAGAATCTTTGATGACTCTTGGTGAAGAACTGGATGGCATCTTCGGTAATATTTTGGGACAAGTACCAGAGGTGTAGCATGAGTGATACTGATTATAAACGCTGGATTTGTGATGCCTGTGGTTATATCTATGATGAAGCTAAGGGTGATCCTGATTCCGGTTTGCAGGCTGGGACACGATACGAGGATATCCCCGATGACTGGCAGTGTCCCCTTTGCGGCATGATGAAAAGTGACCTCCGTTTATTACCAGAGGCACCACTCGTAGTTGAAAAACAAAACCCTGTACCAAAAAAAGAATTGTCCAAATCACGTGGTGGTAATGATTACGTGGTTATCATTGGTGCAGGCGTGGCTGGCTGGTCAACTGCAGAAGCAATTCGTCGCCGTGATCCGGAACGACCCATTCTGTTAGTCAGTGCATGTAAAGGACTGATCTATCCAAAGCCAGCCATTTCATTAGCTATTTCACAGGACCGAAGCGCAGATGAACTTGTTGAAACTGATGCAATGTCACGCGCTGCAGAACTTAATATTGAAGTGCGTACAGAAACTAGGGTATTGAAAGTGGATACTTCAAGCAAACGCCTGACAACAACACAGGGCGGTATTGAGTATGACAAACTGGTTCTGGCACTGGGTGCACATCAACGTGAGCTGCCTATTGAAGGCGATGCGAAAGATACTATTCTGCGGGTAAATGATTTGCTGTCGTTTAAGAAATTACAGAAACGTCTATCTGAGGGCGTAACTTCCGTAACGATCCTCGGCGCAGGGCTTATAGGTAGCGAGTTTTCAGATGATTTGACGCGAGCAGGTTACAAGGTAACGGTTATTGATCCAGGCATGTATCCGTTATCAGGGTTGGTTCCCGAGTTGATGGCAAATGAATTAAAACAGCGACTTGAATCACAGGGTGTTACCTGGAAGTTTGGCGTGACACTGCAACGTATGGAAAAGGATGCAGAAACATTCTATTTGGAACTATCAGATAGTTCATCATATACCACGGACCTGGTTCTTTCTGCGGCAGGCCTGGTTGCAAATACCAAGCTGGCAGAAACGATGGGATTAACGGTTGATACAGGTATTGCAGTCGATGAGGATATGCGAACTTCTGATGAGAACATTTACGCAATAGGTGATTGTGCCTCAGTAGATGGACGACTATACGCGTACATTGAACCCATTCATCGCCAGGCCGAGGCTATCGCGGCAAGTCTTTTGGGTGAGCATGAGTATTTCAAGCCAATACCACCCATGATCAAAATTAAGACATTGAGCATGCCAATAAGTGTTTGCAAACCTGCCATGAAGATGGGGGGTGAGAACTGGCAGTTGGTTACCGACGGCAAGCAAGGTAGTTATTATGAGATGCTTAATGCAGACAACCTGGTTGGTTTTGCGCTTAGCGATTCACTTGCCTCTGATGCTGGAAACTATTACCAAAGGCTTCAAGCGTAATGGTTTTCAATGGACAATGTACGTCACATTAGTTGTACATTGTCGACATTGGAAATGCCGGCTTGAAGCCGGTTGAAAAATAGTTACGTAATTTCAGTTTATTAGTTTCTGGCATGGCTATTGCACAATATTAATTACACAAATTGATATTTACATAGGAGCTATCACCATGACTGACAACATACTTATTTCCCCAGGACATCTTGAGCAGATGACAAACTCGCTTCCCACAGTCATCATTGATACCAGGGCACCGGAAGCTTACGCTGCTGGTCATATACCCGGCGCGGTTAATCTTCATGATATTTTCACTTTTCTGGCAACCTCAACAAAGGAAGGTCTTCAGGAGTTAAGGGGTAAGTTTGCTGATGCCTTTGGTGCGGCAGGTCTTTCTGGTGAAGAAGTGGCGGTGATCTACGAGGACAGCATGAATACCGGTTTTGGGCAGTCATGCCGTGGTTATTTTCTGCTGCAATTTCTTGGCTATCCTAAAGCTGCAATCTTGCATGGCGGCTACCAGGCCTGGCTGGCGGAAGACTTGCCAGTAAGTACTGAAGTGCCTGAGCCAGAAGCAAAAACTTTTCCTGTTGATGATTCAGCTGCCAGTGTAATGCTGACCCAAGATGACATGCTTGCCGCGTTGGACAAAAATGAAATTATTAAACTTGATGTACGCGATGTTGATGAATGGGTTGGTAGTAGTTCATCACCATACGGTATTGATTTTTGCCCACGCAAAGGACGAATTCCTGGTGCCGTGTGGCTGGAATGGTATCGCATGATGAAACCGGGTGAAGAGGTGCCGGTATTTAAATCAAAAGATGAATTACAGGCCGAGTGCGCAACCGTTGGCATAAATACCGACTCGACTGTTTACCTTTACTGTTTCAAAGGGGCGCGTGCTTCAAATACCTTCGTTGCTTTAAAAGAGGCCGGCGTAAAAGATGTGCGGCTCTATTTTGGTTCATGGAATGAATGGTCGCGTAATCCAGACTTGCCGATTGAGCCTGGTCATGCAAACTGGGAAGCGGCCTAAACATAGTCAATGGTGTCACCCGTATAATTTCCTATGCGCTGGCAAATTTCGGCGGTCTGGGTGGCATCTTTTATTCGTGTAATCCTGGGGGGTATCTTTTTTCGCGTCGGCTTGTGTCATTATGAGAAACATATCCCTCAAATATACACTTCTATTAATCTGATCCGGGTGGAATATTGCTTATAAAACAGCAAGTTATATAAAACAGTTTATGCCTGGAGGCGCAGCAAACGGGTTCATAAATCCTTTTGTACTGGTCATTGTTTTTCTAATCCTCAGCTAACAGTTATGACAAGACATATCTCTTGCCGGTAGGTATGCCTGCTACTTTCGAGAAGACGGTCACAAATCCAATCTATATAAGTTAAAGTTTCCCGCCATTAGCCGATAATATATATATCAGAAAATCAAACAGTTAGCAGAATTAGCTCCAAAGATTATAAGGTTTGTGGGGGTATCGATGAGCTACGCTGTTTTTGCAATGTAATCAATAAGATAAGGCATTTTGATTTTAAACCAGGGTTCTATGCATTGCTACTGGTGAGAGTTCTAACAAATAACCAGGACAGTTCAGGTTCACAGCATGAAAAATACAGTATTTTCGTTTTTTGTTTTCTTCTTTCTTATTTTTCCATCTTTAATCAGCGCCGAAGAAGTCACCAAGGAGCAAATCAAGGGACTTGATGAGCAGGTTCAGGAAATAAAACAGGACGTGCTGGCAATTTCAGCTGAATTAAATCAACTTGAAGAAAAACTGATTTACCCATCAGATACCCAGTTAGCTTTCTTTGTATCTGTTGAAAAAGGGAGTGATTTCGAACCGGATGCCATCAAGCTCAAGCTCAACGGCGAAGATATAGCCCATTACATTTACAGCTACAAGGAAGTCGAAGCGATGCATCGCGGCGGGGTTCAACGTGTCTTTGTCGGAAATGTACGCTCGGGTGAACACAAACTGGATGTAAGTGTTATCGGCAAGGATAACGGTAGCAAGACCTCTGACTCTGCCAGCCATACAGTTAAAAAACGTGTTGGGCCGCAGATCGTTGAAATCAAGTTATCCGCTTCCGGTATACGATTCAATAACTGGTAAGCCTATGTTCCGTATAGGTATTATTCTCACCGGCATTGTTATGATGTCATCAGTTTATGCTTCTGGAGGCAGATTCCAGGGCGAACTGAAAGATATTTATTTTGGCGATGCCTTGTTTTACGCCTACCAGCAAGATTATTTTGATGCTATCTCCCGCCTGGATACCGAACTGGCGCAATATTACGGTCTTGACGAGCCTGAACTGAATACCCTGTTTTATCACATCGGTCAGGCTGAATTCTCGGTTGGCGATTTCGAATTATTTTATCGTATGCATACCCGTGCAGGTCGTGCAATCAAGGCGGTGATAAACGGCGATGTCGATGAAGAAATTCGTAACGAAGCGATCTACCGACTTGCCAAGATTTATTATCAAAAACAGCAATTTATTAATGCGGCCCATACCATCGAACGGATTAAAGGTCGTATCCCGGAAAAATTGCGCTATGAAGAACCTTTCCTGCGAGCTCAGATCTATATCGTCAATGGCAAGTTTACCGAGGCGATTGATTTATTAAGAGATATTGAAAATGCAGAAGGCATGAAAGGCTTTGCGGGTTACAACCTTGCTGTTGCATTAATAAAAAGCGGTAAACGAGAAGAAGGTCTGCAACAACTGGCTCGTGTTGGCGAGATTTCCGCAAGTGATAATCGTGTAACTTCCATGCGCGATAAGGCTAACCTGGTACTTGGCTACAATCTCCTTGAAAGCAATAATGCGATGGAAGCCAAGAAATATCTTGATCGTGTCCGCATAACAGGACCATTTTCAAATAAGGCATTATTAGGTTCAGGTTGGGCGGCTGTTTCAGCGGATCAGTATGATCGTGCACTTGTTCCCTGGACCATCCTGGCCAAACGTAATGTCACTAACAGTGCTGTACAGGAAGCACTGATGGGTGTGCCATATGCTTACGGGAAGCTGGGTTTATATGGTAAGTCGGCTATCCTGTACGGACATGCACTGGAATCATTTAGTAACGAAATTGACAGGCTGGATGTTTCTATCAAGAACATTCGTGAAGGAAAATTTCTGGAAGCTGTAATACGCGAAGAACTAAAAAAAGACAAGAACTGGCTGGTTAACCTGCGTAACCTGCCTGATACCCCGGAAACGTTCTACCTGATACAAATGATGGCTTCACATGATTTCCAGGCTTCTTTAAAAAATTATTTTGATCTTGCCGAGTTAAAACGCAAGATGAAGCTCTGGTTAAAATCTCTCGACTCCTTTGAAGACATGATCCGTATTCGTAGTGCTTACTACGAACCATTGCTGCCAGAAATTGGCAAGCAATTCAGGCAACTGGATTCAAAGTTGAAGCTTCGAATAGCTCAACGCGACAGTATCGACCGCAGGCTGAAGAAAATGCTCATAGCGCCACGCCCGGATTTCCTGGCCACGGTTGATGAACGCATTAGCCTGGAACACATTCAGGTGCTGGAAAAGAAATTGAAACGGCAGGGTAAATTAAGCCTTCCTGGTGTACAGGCTCGTATTGATCGGATGAAAGGTGCGATTACCTGGAATATTCATACAGAGTACCAGGACAGGTTTTCTGAAGCCGATAAACATTTACGGGCGCTGAATAAAGATGTTGAGGTTTTACAAGAGGCCTATAAATCATTTGTACGTACCCGCCAGGCCGCAACACAAAGTTATAAAGGTTATGACAGTCAGATCCAGATATTACGGGCAAAAATAAACCAGGCGCAGGAACAGGTGGATGTACTTATGGCTCGACAAGGTCACCTGATTGAAGTAATGGCGGTGAATGAACTGCAGCAAAGACGTCAACGGCTGGAGAAATACCAGGTTAAAGCCAGGTTTGCCATGGCGGAAAGTTATGATCGCGCTACCAAGAAACAATCTGATGAAGAAATGAAAAAAGAACAGGAAGCGCTGAAGAAAGAACAAGCAAGAGAAGAAGAAAATAGAGAAAAAAATAAGGCACAGGAAAGAAAAGACGAACCTGAAAAGGGCACTGATAAATCATCAACTGAAGGTGGTACACAATGAAGTATCACCATCTAGTTGTAACAAGTTTATTCCTATTCCTGGCTGGCTGCGCAACTTTTAACGAGCAAGGCACCATCAGCGAGTTGAATAGTGTTGAAATTGATTTAAAGGATACAAAAATTGAAGATGGCCTTGATAAGGCCATGGCGAGTTACCAGCACTTCCTGGAAAAAACACCTGAAACCGCCATGACGCCTGAAGCGATACGTCGCCTGGCTGATCTTAAAGTAGAAAAAGGATATGGTGCGCTGGGTGAACCCCCCAAAAGTACTCCGGCAAAATCTGGTACATCAGCAGCGGCAGCGCTTACTGACAAGGATGATGAAGAAGCCAATAAAGAAATTACAAAAAAAGACACCATTGCCGATGTCTCTGAGTCGTACAAATCATTTGAAAAAAGGGCGACCAGCCAGGAAAAGGTTAAAAAAGGAAGTAAGTATGCTGCAGCAGCACCTGGAGCCAAATCCAATGCTGATCCTGAAACTGTTGGCGCACGGGATGCCATCCGTTTATACAACATGCTATTAAAGAAATATCCTTTATATGAGCGCAATGATCAGGTGTTGTACCAGTTATCACGCGCGCATGAAGAGGTAGGCGAAGTTGAAAAGGCCATGACTGTCATGAGCCAGTTGATTAAAAAGTACCCCAATTCCCGTTACCTTGATGAAATCTATTTCCGACGTGCCGAATTTTATTTTACCCGTA
>JARRJY010000049.1:0-18198 GCA_037388705.1 Gammaproteobacteria bacterium | reverse complement strand
CACGGGTATCAGCACGTGAAGTAACTGTCCAGTTACCACTGGTGCGTCCTTTCAGGTAATAAGCCAGGCGACCATCAACCGTTAGGTCATTGTCGTAGTGGGTTTTGTCTCCGGTGACCAGCTCAGCCGGACCATTGGTATCATCCTGGGCAACCGTCAGATCGGCAATGCCGACATAGAACCAGTCACTGCGTTCCAGCTCCAGATCACGATACCAGGCATTACCATTGCCATTTTTATCTGTGATCGCAACTTCCACTGAGTGTAACCCACGAGGCGCGATCAGTTCACCGGTAAACTCACCACCGTCACTAACCGGGAGTGCCTGCCCGGCAAACCATACGTTATGTTCGGAAGGCACGTTCTTTCCGTAAACATTGATGGTGCCACCATCCAGCGGAATGTTATTAACTGCTAAACGGTTTTCACCATAACCAACCAGGGTTTCCTTATCGATATCACGATCAGCAATTGCTGTTGCCAGCTCATCAACAACCCAGATAGTCTGCTCTTTGGTTTCATCAAAGTTATCTTCCTTATCATAAACACGTAGAACATACTTGAGTTCCATGCGTGGTGCCTGGTAGTCATTCAGGTCGTATTGCCATACACCCTTGCCTGCTTTATCAAGTTCAACAATCTTAATTGGCTCATCACGTGTCGATTGATCGGCCCTGAATATTCTTACTTCTGACCTGGACAAATAGGACTGGTAATTACTGTATAACCTGAAGTTAACCTGGTTTTCGATAATGTCTGTATCAACATCATCAAGAATACTGATCACGTTTGGCCAACCGGTCACATTCAGTCGTGGTTTGGTTGTCAGGTTATCGTATTTAAAGCGAATATCTGCTTTATCCAGTGCCACGTCAGTACAACGCTGCACATCTGGTACACTTTTGCCAGGATCATTCAGAGGTTGCCCATCAACGGTGATGCGCATCAGGTTCAAAGCGTATGGATTCTTCGGTTCGACTTCACGGGTAAGACGTTTAATCTCCAGACCTTCGCTGTCGTCCATGATAGCCAGTTCATCATAAACAACTTTTACTTCAACACGTGACTGATCGAGTTCAACAAAGCCTGTATTAACAACATCCTCGGCTTGTACAAATCCACGCCCTTCAAACGTAGCTTTCTCTTCAGGTAGTTTTAGTTCCTTGCTGATAGCGTCCATCACGCGACGTGCACGTGCAGTGGAAAGACCAATATCATCGCCATAGACCATTGCTGTACGACGATCGAGACGTTCATTATTAATATAACCAATAAATTTTAAGCGGACATTACCCTTATCCTGGATCTGATCCATGACACGTTGTAAACGCTGTGCGTAACCTGGTGGAATAACTGGTTGACCTTTATCAAAATAGATCGGTTTAATATCACCATCGGGTGGATTATATTCACGCTCAACCGTCTCTGCGGCAGATTGTTCAGGACAGATTTGTGGTTCATCCGGTAAATCTTCCAGTGGGTCGTCATGCCAGAATTCCACTTCAATACGACGGTTCAGGGCCCGGCCTTTTTCCGAATCATTGGTTGCAATCGGGTTGCTGGATCCTTTACCGGTACTACTGATGGCAGAATTTGGTAATCGCAGTGCTTCCTGGATGGCAATCGCAATTCGGCGTGCGCGAGCTTTTGATAACCCCGTATGATCACCATAGATACGGGCATCACGTCCTGACAATGGAATATTATCGGTATAGGCAATCAGGCGCATTTGCACATTATCTTTTGTGCGCAGGTTATTTAGTGCCTGGCGTAATTGCTGTAAGTATGAAGCCGGTATTTGCGTAATACCTTCATCATAATGGAAAGGTGGAACCAGGTTTTTCAGCTTGGCTCGTCGTGAAAATCCTTCCTTGTATCGGATCTTACATACTGTTTCGACACGGCATATCTTGACCAGTTTCATTTTCTGGTCAAGTTCTACTTCCTTGTCGACCAGTCGTTCCTTAACCTCGTCATACCAGACCTGGACTTCTACACGGCGGTTCTTGGCACGACCGGCAGCGGTATTGTTGCTGGCAACCGGCTGAGACTCTCCTAAACCCTCGTACGAGATGGCTTCTGGTGGTAAACCCAGTGCTTGCTGGAAAAACTCGGCAGTAGTACCAGCACGTTCCTCAGATAATATTTTGTTAGTACCATATCGTTGCTTGGCTTCACCACGTAATTGAATATTGTCAGTATGGCCAACAAAATGCAGCCGGACGTTTACCCTGTCACGCATGCTATCCAGGATGCTACGTAACTTACCAACATATTCCTCAGGAATATCTGCCTTACCTGACTTGAATAATATTGGTGGTACAACATTTTTCAGTTTCCTGGTTGTTACATCCTGTTCAACGACCTTTTTAACTTCCGTCTGTTTTTCCTGTTTCTTTTTCGATAATTCTTCATTGCGCCAGTTTTGTACGGTACCGACGTCTTGGCTCAGGTTTTGTTCAGTATTCTCGCCTGTAATAAGAAGTTCCTGTATGCCGCTACCATTATCAACAAGTGTTGTTACATCACTTTCTTCCGCAATAACCGGGGTTGACAGCAGGACAAAGGCAAATAGCAACCACAATTTACGTTTCAGTAAATTACTGTTTAAGAGAGCTATTGACATGAAACGCATTAGTCGAGCCCTCCACCACCGTTGGGGCCACCATTGCGCCAGAAAACTTCTTCTTCAATGACAAGTTTATATGTATTTACTTTGTCCCAATGGTCTTTGATCAGGTCACGTAACGTTTCCAGTCGATCATCAACCAGCCCCGAACTTTCCACATCGCCCAGGTAAGTCAGGCGTAATACTGATGGCGCCTTACGTAATTCTTCAATTAACAGGCCAACTCGTGTTAACCATTGTGGTCTTATCTTGTCAGAATTTTTCTCAAATACACCGTCTGCAATATCAATTCTGACAACACGGTGTACCGTGGCGCCAAAATTAAACTTGATCATCTTGCCGCGTGTCAGGCGTTGAACGCGTGGGTTTTCTGTTGTCACCCGATAACCGGATGGTAGTGTTCGCTCATCGAGTTTAAGAATAAAGTTACTGCCACGCTGTTCATCCGGTGTAGCTGCACAGGTAATATGGAAACGACCATACTTGTCGGAAGTAACTAACAATCCCCTGGCGGTTGCTAAGCGCACACCCTGGAGACCTTTTTCATTTTCATCCTGGTGGCCATTCAGATTTTTATCATCAAAGACTTTACCGATGATATCTGAACAGTCGAACACGGGATCCGGCACCACGCGTACAGTTGCCGTGGCCTGTTCAGAGACATTACCATTGGTCAGCGTACTGAATGCCCGGGCACGGTTTATGTATTCGCCTTCCTGTACACCGGCACCTACCACCAGCAACAACTTCACCGTGTAACGCGTATCAACGGCAATGCTGGGAATGGTCCAGTTAAGTTGTAAACCATTCCTATCCGGTTCAACCGCAACACCATCTAGGCGTGCCGAACCTTCCACGTACTTGAAGCCAGCTGGCATGGTATCTGTCAGGGTAATATTACTGAGTGATACCGGCAGCGTATTATTAATAGTGATGGTATAAGGGACCAGTTCTCCACGTGTCACATTTACCATTGATGAAACTTTACTGATACCCACTGCCAGTCCAAGATCCTGGTCAAGCGGGATATGGTTATTGAATAACTGGCTTTCACCTGGCACCTGTCCATCGCTCAAGGTCAAATGCAGGTGATAATTTGTACCAGGCGAACCTGCTGCGATTGCCACAGCAGGCGCTGTTTCAAAAGTCTGTACTTCACAGTAATTGGCGGTTGCCGGTACGGCATCATTTGTACTGCCAAGGCAGGCTGGTACCGAGAATGGTGCCGTGGCCGCACTGCTGGTTGGTGGAATAATGGTTGACTCACCCGCCACATAGTTGCCGGCAGGAGCAGCAACATTTATAAGGTAGTTTTCACCAGCCTGGCACTCTAGCTGGCCAAAGTTAATATCAAACTTGTAATAACCATCTGCAAGTGTCACCTGTCCCTGTTGCGCCTGATCATCAAAACACGTAGCAGGTAACGGCACACCACTTGTCGCATTAATCATTGTCAGGGTTGCACCCGCAATTGGTGCACGCACTACCGAGTCATATACGACACCGTTAGGATCAATTGGCAGGTTAAGGTTTGTACGACTGGTACCTGGGCCGATATCATCGATTTCGCTGATATACTGCAAGCCGTTGGTATAGCCATATAATGGATCGGAATCGGCTCTGCCCAGTAATGCTGTCGTGGTAGTAGCACCAGGGGCAATAAAACGTAATTCATACGGTACGATAGGTGTTGTATAGATATTGGGCGGTACACCTTCTATCTGGTATAAACCATTAGCATCCGTCAACACCGAGCCAATCAGGTTACCATTCTGACGTAATTCAACCGTCCAGCCTGCAAGGACGCGTTCAGTTACATCCAGTACATTATCAAAATCAGCATCATGCCAGGCCTGTCCACTCAGGGTACCAAATCCGGGAGTAGCACCAATATCAATTGACACGCTTGCCTGTGCTGTCTGGGCTAAGCCCGGATCAGGATCATCCCAGTAAACATCAGCGATATTGGTGACAGTTGTTCCTATTGTTAACGCAGCATCAAGTAACACGCGGAAACGTAATGTGACTGTTTCACCCGGTAACAGGTTGCCATAATTAGACGAATAATTAGCCGTAATAACAGGCGCAACATAACTTACCCCTGTATCAACACCATTCATGGTTGCAGAATTAATGACAAGACTCTTTTGCCCGGCCACTGGTAACGAAAGATCATCCGTAATGACAACATCCGTTGCCGGTATCTGACCGATATTGGTCACCGTTACCGTGTACTCGAGTTCACTTCCCGCCAGGGCAGGACCACCACCAACTACGGCAACCTGCTTGATGATAGAAAGTTGTTCAGTATAACCAACGACGCTTAAGGTTGGTTGATCACCATTACTGTCATCACCATCGGCATCGGTTGGTTCATCGGGTAGTTCATTATTAGATACAATTCCCTGGTTGCTGATAACCGTACCACCAGGTGTTGTTAAATCAACCCTGACATCAAAGGTAACAGTGGCAACACCACCAGATGATAAATACCCGTTACCTGGGGTCGGTAACGGAGGCGTTTGATCAGCGGAACTGATATCGATACCCGCTTCAAGTGGCGATACATCAACAGCCGGGTCAGCAACAGGTTCATCATTCAGATAAACCGAATTCGGCTCATAGGTGGTATTAGCCGGTACAGTATCAACCAGTCGAACACCCGTTGCAGGTACCGACCCGCTATTAGTAACAGTAATGGTATAACGCAGTACATCATCCGGATCGATAACACCATCACCGTTATTATCGGTATAAAGTTCAACCGTCTTCTGTGCATCAACCAGGGGTAGCACACCAACAATATCGCGGGTTGGATCATTAACCGTAACGGTATCAGGATCGTCTGACGGTTGTTCCGAGATGGGTCCGCTACCCGTACCCTCAGCATTGACATAGCCCTGGTTGGAGATAATTGTACCAACCAGAACATTACTGTTTACAACAACATCAAATGTAATCGTGGCAACATTAGCGGTAGTAGCTGTTGCATCTGCCGGCATATTACCAGCAGTCTCACCGGGTGAATTAATCATGATCCCGGATTCTAGTGGAGGAATATCACCAGGTTGAATATCAGGAACTAGTGTTCCATTAAGGTAAGTAGTGCCTGGATAATAAGTGGTATTCGCCGGTATAAGATCGCGAAGAGTGGCGTTTACTGCATCTTCGGTACCAATATTTTTAACTGTAATGGTGTAATGTAAGCGATCACCTGGCTGTAGCTCTGTTGGCAGGCCGGTGATATCGTCTGATATTTTCTGTACCTGGAATAACGGTGCAGATGTAATCGTAATCGGAGTGTAATCCTCATCGCCGATTATTCCGGGATCATCCGGGCCATTCACAATCGGATCATCACTCGGCAATGTGCCCAGTATCGCTTCAGTCATTTCGGCCTGGTTATAAACGATCGTGCCATCAGCAATGGATGGCGCCAAGGTAACATCAAAAGTCACAGTCACCGTTTCTGTTCCACTGCCGGCTGCTCCCAGTGACAGGTTGCTGATATCCAGTAACCCTGTTCCATTTGCACCACCAGTTGGATAGATCGTCACATTACCTGTTGCAGGTGCTACGCTGACATTACTTATCGTTCCCGGTGCGAACAACGCTGCCCCGTTGAGTCGATCAACTTCGTCAGTTAACGAATAGTTGTTAAGCGCGATCGTTCCCAGGTTGGTCATCACGATTTCATATCGCAATACATCACCTGGAGTTGCTGTCAAACCAGATGCAGGTCCCTGTCCCGAGGTCTGGTTGGTGACGGTCTTTCTGAATTCAATGGTCGGTAACTCGGTTACCAGCGTATGGGCATCCTGGAAATCGAGAAGTGTTGTCGAACCATCAGTAATTGTCTCGGTATATGTGCGGGTCAGTCCCGTTGCCCCGGAACCAGCCGTATCAGCATTAAACCACTCGGTTGCCCCCGCATAGTTTGTTAATGAAGTACTGTTACCTGTATCCGCATCGAGATAAGCATCATAAGTAATGATATAACGGTAGTCAGCTGGCAGTGCTGCCGCTGGTGTAAGCATGGTAAATGTCAGCGTGCAGGTAGGTGTACCAGCTGTAAAGTTTACCGTGTAGTCCGTACCCTGAGCCAGGGTACTTACAGGTGTGAGATCTGCCTGCGTAATCTCAATATTGAAATTATTCGGTACCGTGTCATCACACATACCCCCCGGAGCGGGGTTTGGTATCAGGTCAGTCACGGTTAAATCATAGGCCGGTGAAGAGCCAATATTATGTATATTAAGTGTAAAACTACCAGGTATGCCAACACCAAGCGTTGCTGGCCCTGTTTTTTCAAGCGTTAGTATGGGTTCAATGATCGTGATGGCGACGTTATTACTGGTCAGTGCCGGTTGTGTTGCCCCACCATCAGTGTAAGCGTAGGTATAGGATGCTGTATTATTGACGACAACGCCTTCCTGGGCAGTTGCAACATTAAGTACCTGTGTACGAACTTCAATAACAACCTGTTGTCCCGCCGGTATTTCATCTATCAGAACATTCAATTCAGCTGGTGACACCGTACTGTTATCAGTGACACCAATTCCGCCTGTTACTGTGGCGCTGACAAACCCGAGATTTGGATCGAGTGTATCGATGACCTGGATGTCATAGAGCGTACTGGTGCTTGCAGTACCTGGCACCGTGATCTGGTAGATCACTTCCTGGCCAATCGTTGCTTCCGGTGTTGCCGGTGAAAGTAGTACTTTTGCTGGTAGTGCCCCTGTATACAGGCTGGTTGATGCCGTATTACTCGGCCCGTAAGTTTCACGTACCCCAGTAACCGTACCCAGTGTGGGTTCTGCTTCGTCATCGAAAGAATAATAAAGAGTGGCAGTTGCAGCGTTAGTCAGGGTTAATCCTTCAGCTAAAACCGCGTCCGCTAGGACAGTATAAACAATACGCAAGGTATCCCCTGCAGGAATCGTGTATTCATCTGCAGTACCGCTATCAAAATTCCAGGTTAAGGTGCGCGTACCAGCATTATAGGCTGGGTTAAACGTTGTCAGTGAGGTGGCTGCGACCACAAGGCTGATGGTACTGGTATTAACTGTTGTATCATCAAGACCGACAGGCAGAACATCTTCCAGCACGACATCGTAGGCAGGCGAAGTTCCGTTATTGGTGACATCAATCGTATAAGTAATCGTCTCACCACCAACTATAATGGGATCGCCGCCGGAAGTTAATGCAGTTTTGCTGACTGATAATGCTGGTTGATTTACTGTAACTGTATAGTTATCTGTTGGTAGCGGTGAAACTGTTCCCGAAGCCGTGTCATAACTCATGTTGACCGAGTTATTCAAAGAATGATTCAGGTTCGCCTGCGGAATAACATTATTTAGTACACGGGCACGATAAATAATAACGAAATTATCACTGAAGCTATCATTAGGTTGATTAGTGACATCCCCGAGTGTCCATGTCACTGTTGTTGGACCAGTCGCAGGATCACCCGCCTCAACAATATTTGCAGCAGGTATATCGGCATGGGTAAACGGTGCAACGGCCACAAACGGATCCGGTCCAGTATTGCCATTAATACTGACCACACCTTCAAAATCGAGACCCTGCGGCAAGGTATCTACCAGTTGCAGATTACCCAGCGTCCCTTCCGGTACTGACAGGGTTAAGGTGTATTCAACAATATCACCGACACGTACGTTATCATCACCCACACCATAGGTATCGTTACTGCGAACCTTGGTAATGGTGGCATTGATATTTGGTGTAGTTAAGGTCGCGGTTGCCGGTGTAGTTATATAATCGTTCAGCCCGCCACTACCATCAACGCCGGTACGTTCACCACTGGTTGCCCCGTCATTACTGGACCACTCTGCAACTGCACTGTTATTCAGTATCGTGTTAGCCAGTACACTATCCAGTACGCGTACATCATACTCGATGGTCACTGTTGTACCGGCAACGATATCGATATCAGATGCTTCGGTACTGCCAGGACTCCACACCAGCGTTTGCGCGGTGGTAATCCCATCACCGGTTATATCCGGTTCACCAATAACATTATCAGCACTGACACCACCACCAACTGTAACGGTCGGGTTACCTTCGTATACCAGCCCGAGATCAAGAGTATCCGTCAGAATAACATCGAAGACATCCGAATCATTGGCGCCACCGGCCGCGGTTAACGTCACCGAGTAGCGCACTACTTCTCCTGCCGTAGGGGTACTGTTATTTACGGTCTTGGTAAAGGTGCTGATGTCCGGTTCGACAATGGTCATATCACCGGTAATACCTTCACCACCTTCTGTTTGTGTCGCAATGTTACCGTTTGAACGATTGAAGTAATACGTAGCCCTGTTATTAAACGCAAGACCACTCTGGTTGGTTAAGGTATTGTCCAGCTCAACGGTAATTTCAAATACTGCCTGGGTACCGGCAGGTATATCGATACCGGTACTGATATCCTCGATAATCGGTGCAGTATCGGTACCGGTATTGGTTAGCGTCCAGCTGCCACCAGATACAACACTGGCACTGACAAAGCGCATGTCGGCACTGGATAGCGTCAGGTCATCCCAGATACGCACATCATAGAGATCAGAATTTACCGTGGTCGCGGGTATTGTTATGGTGTAGGTAAACTGGTCCCCGATAGTTGCCGTGGTTTGCGTAGGGTTAACTTTTGATAGTGGACCAACCGCGACAATTTCAACCGTGGTAGGAAGGAATAAAGGTGGCGGATCCCCCGGCGCGGCCACGTAACCATCATATGGATCGTCACTTGGCGTGGTAACGAGATCAACAATACCGGGATCAGGATCATTATCGAATTCCAACGTTGCCTGGTTGGGAACCGTGTCACCATTGGATAACGTTGTCAGTAGATCAATTTCAAAATCGACTATCAGTTCCTGTAGCGGGCTTAGATTAAGTGGACCGCCATTACCAAATATCTGCAATTCACCTGTGACCGAATTAAAATTGTATGTTGAACCAGCGGGGAGTGAAACGGGGCTAAATGTACTGGTATCAAAATACGCCGGATCCAGTATATCGGTGATGTAGATACTTTCTATATCCTGGTCAACGTTAAACAAACGTAAGCGGTAACGCAACGTATCACCCGGTGCTGCTACGGTTGCCGGGTTTTCACCACTGGTTATGTTCTGTACAGTTTTCTGGAAGTAATATCCCGAGAGGCCCGTGGTAATACTGTAACTATCCTGGTGATCTAAACTGGCCGGGGTACCATCAGTAATTGTTCTGGTAAAGGTAGTGACAGGATAACCACCTGTTGGATCTGCACTGTACCAGCGTGTTGCACCTGCAAAATTCGTCAGTGTTGTATTATCATCAACCGTATCGGTATCCAGTTGGATATCATAGGTAATTCGCATTATCTGGTTCGGCCCGATAACGGCAGCAGAAGAAAGAAAATCAAGAGTCAATTCACAGGCCGGTGTCCCGTTCGCATCATTGTAACTAACTGTATAATCCGTCCCTGCCAACAACGCACCGGCAACAGGCGTAACGCCGTCTGCCTGGAATAATTGTGCAGTGACACTATTAATAAGGTTTGCGGGATCATCTGTCGGTAAAGTTGGACAGGTACCTGCTCCTGCTGTATTCGGTAATTGATCAACGATCGTAGCATTCCAGGCATCCACACCACCGGCATTTTGAATATCAATAGTAAAAGTAGCCGGTACGCCAATATTTAGTGCCGTTTCAGTACTGGATTTATCCACTACCAACTCAGGTGCACTGATAATCAGAGGTTCTGTAACACCATTCTCACCTGGCAGCGGATCAAAGAAGTTTGGTTCCGGTATTCCATCCCCGTCGAGATCGATATTTATCAACCTGCCGAATGTCCATCTTGCCGTGTTGATAATTTGCGTTCCAATCGGGTTGGTATTATCAGCGACCACGGTAATCGCGATTTGCAGTTGATCACCTGCCGGGATGATGATACCGGGATTACTGGCAGGATCTATTTCGAAAGTCAATAGTCCACCGACATTGGTAAATGTATGTGTTACTGGATTGCCAGCATTAGGACCACTTAGCCAAGTAACCGTGGGTGTGCCTACCAGGGTAAGATTTGCACCTGTAGCATTAAGATCATCAGTGATGGTTATACTATGAAGATCATTGGCTGAACCAAAATTATTCAGGAACGTACCGGTTGCTGGGTCATACAAAACAGGAATATTCAGAGTATAGGTAAAAGGTTCACCTATACCTACAGTCGTCGTACCAGGGGGATTCTGTTTATTAATGGCTTCAACCGGGATAAACAGGTCCTGGCAGCTATTTTTGGTGCCATAGTCGGAACCATTAACAAACCAGATCCGATGATCAATATTGGAACAAGCCATATTGCCAGTGAAAATAACATTATCAAACGTAATCAGGTAAACCGATGGATCATTGGTCTGGAAGTTCAGTGTAGCTGTTAGTGGATCGGAAGCTGAAAAGTTTTGAAATGTACAGTCCGTATCGATGGTAATCTGGGTTACAAATGGATCCGCAACCGTGCCCGTATAAGAACCGCCTAGTTCAGCCCTTTCGTTACCATCAACAACACCATTAAACGGGGCATCAGAACAGAACAGCCCGGCTTGCGCACCTGATGCTGCCCCAAGTAACAAAAAGACCAGCAATAGCCGAAAGAAGATACGCGTCATACCGGCATTCATGATTAGTCGATCTCCCCGCATTTAAGGCCGGCAGGTTGGTTATATTGTTTGCAGAATCGATGTATTCTATTTATATATGAGGACTTTATGAAATTTAAAGTGTTAAAAGCAGTAGCATTATCTACTTGAGATAATGTTATCAGCATGTGGTATGAAGCATACGATAAACGCACACTCATCCCTGACATGGTTGCCATACCGCTCAACAACATCACAATTATTCGCCTTTGTTTTTACAATTACCCAGTTCACATGTTTCTTTTTTCACAACCTCCGTTTTTAAGTTGTGCTTAACATGTACAGCTTCACGTAATACTTCTTGTCTGGACACAAAATCTCTCCTGCATGATTTAGTACGCTGGCAGGAAGTCGATTGGATACAGAATGGTTATGGTAGGAACGCCTTCCTTCGCACCAAACTGGAATCTTTTCACACGTGCCACAACCCTGGTTGATAGTGATTTTGAATCAAGATCAGTCGATTCAACATTACACAATGAGACGCTGCCATCTGGTTCTATCCTGATACGCAGAACCATCTTACCTTTTAGTGTTGGATTCTTTCTCAGTTCCCTGTTATAAATTCTATAAAGGGCAGCCTTATAACGATCAAACACAATCTGTATTTCTTCGTCGGTACGTGAAGGCCCTACCCCATCACTAAGAGGCCTGTCATCCGCAACCGCAGTACCTATACCACTGGTAACACGCGTAAAGGCAACGCCACCCACCTGGGCACGACCGTCACCCACCGAGCGGCTAACCGATGAACTTTTCACTCCACCGCTGCCAGTCGTTGCCTGTGAAGTGATAATCGATCGTTGTGTGCGCCGCGCTTTTGAACCTGCATTACTCAGGTCTGCCGAAGCCCCCAGTTTTGCTTCAGGCATATTTTTCAGCAGATCAGCAAAATCATTTTTCAGTGCCAGCAAGCCCGTCTTGGCTGCTTTCTTCTTGGCCGCTTTCTTCTGTTTCTCTGTTGGCTTAGGTTTTTGCTGATCCACCTTCTTCTGTTTCGGTGGTGGTTTTGGTTTTTCTTTCTTGATCAGTTTTGCCAGGCGTTCTGGAATCTCGACTACTTCTGCTCGATCAGGGATTGGCACATCATACATGGGAATCAATAGTCCCAGCAGGATAGAATATAAAAGGAACAGCAGAAGTATCTGTCGATATTTTTTCTCGTCTTTATCCTGCTTGGTCCAGGGCATTACCATCATTCGATAAGGAAGCGGGGTAATTTCCCTCTCTACGACATAAAAGTCTTTCTTCTCATCTTCACGACGACGTAAGGTATCCAGGTCATCCTGTAGATATTCAATTTCCTCTTTCTTGAACTTTATATCTTTTAATGTTTGTTCATGCCTGGCAGTAATGTTATTGATTTTTCTTTCGAAAATAGAAGACTGATCACGCAACTTGGCTAGTGATTGTTCTTTTGTTTCATCATCAGCCAGGCCTTCCCAGAAAAGCGAACCCGCCTGCATTTCTTCCAGCTTATCCAGGCCACTGACGACTTGCGCAAGAACTGCATATTTTTCACGCTGATCTGAAATTTCGTCCAGTTCAGCCTCTATCGAAACCAGTTCCTCTTCATGACGTTTGACTTCTGAACGATAAAATTCAATTTGTCGATACAGCTCATGTTCTTCTTGTGATGATGATGTGCTTGCGTAATTAGCCGACATAATCAATTGCTCGCTGGTTGTGCATCAAGTTTCTGTGATGCTTTTTGTATCACCGCCATAGAGATTTTTTCATAGCCTGCGAAGGTTGCGCTGGACATTACCTTCTTCAGCACCTTGAACGGGACAGTCTTGTGTGACAGTATTGTTACTTCACTACTGGCCGCTATTGCCTTGGTACTTGCACCTATTACGTTTTTCTTCACATCACGCAGCTTACTGCTAATCTCAATGATGGCATCCTTTTTAGAATTCAGTACGTCACTGTAGGAAACTACCGGAATACCCTGAACCAGTATTTGTTCTGGTGTTACCATGACAACGACTGTTTCACGTGGCTTTGTTTCTACTACAGAGTCAGGAAGTGTTATCTCTTTCGGTTGTGTTAAAACTTCACTATTTGATGAGTTAACCAGCAGGAAAAATACCAGGATCGTAAAAACATCCATCAAGGATGTCAGGTTCATTGCCGGAACTTTTTTACCGCTAGCTCGTCCCATGCGGGTTATACGCCTGGACGTTTTCATGGCGCTTCCCCTATCGACATATCAGGAAACAGTTCAGCTTTCTGAATTTCAGGCTTGCCATCAGCACCGATATAATCTTCTGTAATGTTGAAGATAACGTTTTAAGATCATATTCCCCGCCTTTTATCGGCATACTGGCAATAACACTGCGACCATTACTTACCTCAAGCCCCTTCTTTCTTATAATGACTTCAATCGTTACTTTGGGTTTATTCGTTGCGCCACCAGCTCCTGACGGAACATCGAGTTCCACGATCGTGATACGTGAAAAAACGGCCGTGATCAAAAGAAACGGTACCAGCACAACCATCAGGTTAAGGAAGGTTGTTATATCAAGTTCAGGCGGCTCTTTACTTGCCGCCCTGTAATGATGCTTTTTACGGGACATTAAACCTTACCCACCCATCCTTCTGGAATTCTGAGAAATGATACTCAGGGTCTTGACCGATGCCATTTCAAGGCTATTAACAATTTCACCTGTCTTTGAGGTTAAAACTACGTAGAAAATAAGTAACGGGATACCAGCCATCAAGCCAAAGGCAGTCGTGTTCATTGCCACGGAAATACTTGCTGACAGCAGGTCTGCTTTTTCAGCAGGGTTTGCATTGGCTACTGCTGTGAATGCCTCGATCAGCCCCATAATAGTACCGAGCAGTCCCAGCAGCGTTGAAATGTTTGAGAACAAGGCAACGTAAGGTGTACGTTTCTCCAGCTGGGGAATGATTTCCATCATGGTTTCTTCCATGGCAATTTCAATATCATCGCGACGTCTAACTGCCCCCTGCCTTGCAAGTCCAGTACTTAACAACCGGCTGATAGTCGAATCATTGTTTTCGGTCATCTCGCGAGCTGCATCAAAATCACCTTCTGTAAGTACAGGATGTAACTGATCCCACATTGAGCGATTCGCATTCCTGATTGAGTTCAATTTCAACCAGCGTTCAACGACTATGGCCAGACCGAATGCAAATACAATCAGTATCGGGTACATAAATGCACCGCCTGTCTGGAAGAATTTAATAAATGAATCAATAAATCCCATCAGTTAATCCTCTTAAATTAAACTTCTATTATTTGGCTAACGTCGCTGAATAGAAATCCAGCTCACGTTGAAATACATCTTTGTCTACCGGAATCATTTTTTCATTCAATAGACTTGATGAAAGTGTATTTTCATCACCCAGTTCTGAACTTTTCCAGGGTACGATAAAAAGAGACTTTGGCGCTTCCTTGTTACCCATGATTGAAATACCTGACAATTCTTTTGTCTTATCAGCAGCCGATGCTGTCGAAAAAGAAAACACCAGTAACATCGTAATCAAAACACCGTTTACTTTAGTATCCATGAATTTTCCCTACATCCTGCTCTTCAGATCTGCCACCCAGATTTGTACTTTTTTATCTTCCGGCATGACTTCCAGATAACTTTCGTATTGTTCCAGTGCACAATTTAAATCTCTTAGATATAAATCACATAACACGCCAAGATTCTTTCTTGCTGGTAAAAATGACGGGTATTGACTCAACACTTCCTGGTAAATTTTCCTTGCTTCATCAAAACGCCCGGTCTTTCTGTATACCAGTGCCAGTTCATTATTTGCTGCCGGGTGTGACTTATTTAACTTCAGGGCTTTTTTCAGGTTATCTTCAGCCTTTTCCAGTTCATCAGTCTTTATATATGCAATCGCTAGATTGATATAAGGCCCGGTAAATTTTTTTATCTTTCCTGTCACAGCCCGCAGCAACATGATTGCCTCGGGATATTTCTCTTCTTTCAGCAAGGTAACGGCTTTGTCAAACTCCTCACGAATTTCCGAATTGACACTATAATTATCGGAAATTTCAATATTTTCATTAGTTTGCGTGACTCTCGTACCCGTTGTTGCACACCCGGTCACAAAAGCGACGATAGCGAACAGGATACCCACCAGCTTTAGTCCTGCTATTGTGAATTGCATCACATTGTTATTCATTTACCTCTCCCAAAGCCGGCAACTGCATCACCCCCCGGGTATTTTGTGAACTGGTTCACACTTTTTTGAGTAACAAACTCTGCATTTACCGGCCAAGTTTTACCCTTTATATATCGGTCCAAGGCAGTAAAAACTTGAAATTTACTGTGATTGAGCTTCATTGCTCACTCCGCTTACTGTCTTGTCATTTTTAGAAGAATCCTCTGCTGCACTATTTCCAACGCTGCTATCTTCCAGCTGTGCTTGATTATCCTGTTTTATCGTTTCGCTTGTCTCATCAACTGTTTGTTTAACCTTGCTTTCATCTTTTTTATTATTGCCTGAGATATCATCAGCACTATTCTTTATGTCATCTGTAGGTTTATCTGATTTGTTGCCGTTATTTTCAGGAGTCGTATTTTGTTTTGTCATTTTCCGCGGCACTTTATAACGGAATACATCGATTTCTTCGATGTAAGCTACGTTTTGCTCTGGCTTGGCATATCTTGCAGGTAACAGCGCTGCCAGTTTTTCGATACTCTTGTCAATCCATTTGCTATATACACCTAGCGTTAGCAATTCCATGTTCTTTTCGTGAACTGCAATAGTTTTCTCTTCGAATGGAAATGCCTGGTCTTCAATCATCAGGTTGTATTCTTCAAGTTCCAGGTCATTTAATTTCTTAGGACGTTCTGATTCAAGTAATGAACGATTAAAGTTGTAATAAATCTCGGCAATATAATAAGTGGATGCCGCAGTAACATCTGCCACCTTGTAATCTACAAGGCGGTTAAACGTTTTTATCAATATTTCCATTGATTTTTTCTTTTTCTTTAATGAACGCTTGAATGGTGCTACCAGTTTGATTGCCAAATGTTTTTCGAATTGAGGCTCAATCAGCACTAGTGATGATTGTGCTGCCAGGTAGCGTGTCCTGTCAGTTCGTTCAGCACCGGCATTTTTATCTGTGTTAATGATATGTTTAAGGGTATTGTGGTACCTGCCCATTTCTTTGCGCGATTTATATACCATGGCAATCTTGTAATAAGTTTCCAGGGCAAATTCGACAGGTTTTGGATAATACTTCACAAACCGCTGGTAGATATTTAGGGCATTACTGGTGTCATTTGCTTTTTCATATAGTTCGGCCGCAGTTAAAAGTGCTTCGCGTTTCACTTCATTGTCTTTGGATTCAGCAAAAATCCTTTCAAACTCTTTTGCTGCCAGTTTGTGCTTACCAGATTCTTTATATACATAAGCAATTTTCTTGGTAACGTCATGCTGGAGTTTATGACCCGGATAATTCTTTCTGAAATCAAGCAACACGACAGCGGCCTGATCCAGATCCATAATCTGGATCAGGACGGCAGCCGCATCATATTCAGCAGTTGAACGTATTTTGGAAACCGGCGCCAGGCTCGCTATACGCAGGAAATGCTTAACCGCCCCCTTGTAATCTTCCTTGCTTCGCGCAGCTTCACCCTGGCGGTATATTGATACTGCCAGGTTATCTACGATGGCGACACGATTCTTGCTATTCCTGTCCATCAGGGCAAGTACTTCGATATATGCTTGTTCAGCCTCAACAAACTTGTTCAGTTCAAAAGATGAGTGCCCTATAACCAGCCAAGCATTACGTTTTATGGTTGTTGAGCTGGCTGGGTAATTTTTCAGCAACATGTGAGCTGATTTTATGGTTAACACGTAATCCTTCATTTCAAACATGTCATCGATAGCAGCACTTAATACAACGGTTGCTTTTTCATGTTTTGGATAAGTATCAACCATGCGGAGTGAACTTCGAATGACGCTGCGCTTAACTGAATTTTTTTGTGCAGGTGGCGCATTTTTCAGATGCTCGCGGTGAGCATATACAGCAGCATAAGCGGCCTTTTTGGACTTCTCGTGTACCGGGTAGTCATAGGCTGTCTTTTCATATTCAAGCGCGGACAGGCTATAGTTTTTGTTTTCGAGTAACAGTTCTGCCAGCTGGAAATTAATATCCGGCGACTCTTTCTCTTTCGGGAACGATAACAGAAATTCCCTGTACCAGTGAGATGCCTCGGAAAAACTCTCTGGTTTTTTCTTAACAAAACGTGGCTCCTGGAACACGGCATGGTAGTGATTGGCCAGGTCAATAATATTTTTCTTCAGGTAGCCAATGGCTTCCTTGTACTCATCCTTGTTATGCAGGGTCCAGTACTTGGATTTAAGTGAATACGTCGAGGCGTATTGCTTCTTGGCTTCGATAACCAGTTTTGGGAATCCACCTTTCAGATAAATCTCAATAACCCGCATACTAAACAACGGAGAAACCTTGTGATATGGGTTCTTCGTCACAAATGAGTTATAGGTAACTGCCGCATCATTATAACGTCGCTTGGTGAAAAAGAACTCGGCCAGATGGCTGTATAGCTTGTCTTCATATTTGCGTTTCCCATACTTGGCAAAGTAGTCATCAATTGACTCTGCACCGCCCATGTTGGAAAAGCTGAGTGAGATAACACGGAATGTATCATCGATACGTTTCTTTTCTATCTTGTTCTCTTTCTGATCAAAGTCATATCCAATACTGACCTTATGATCAAGCAAGGCAATAAACTGCTTTAATGCTTCTTCATATAGGTCCTGCTTATAGAACGTCCAGCCGAGCTTGTACAAGGCACGTTCGTAGTAAATTGATCCGACTCCATAACCCAATACCGCAAGATAGGCCTCCTCGGC
>JARRJY010000048.1:0-16243 GCA_037388705.1 Gammaproteobacteria bacterium | reverse complement strand
CTTCATGGGTTTGATGGTGGTCAATCCCATCATAGAAGTTTACCTGACTGATACTGATGGCAATTTATTATCTTACTCGGCGCCCAAGGGGGTAGTGAAACTGGATAAGATCAACCTCGGGCCTGTAAAAAAGTTTATCAATGCAGAACACAACCTGCCACAACTCGGCAGCGATCCGAGGAACCCCGGTAAGCACAAAGTCTTTTCTGCGGCCCCCATTTACCAGGGAAATACTCTGCAGGGATATTTATATATTGTACTGGGTGGACAGGAATATGATTCTGTCGTGGAACTGCTAAAGTCCAGTTATATGCTTAAGTTATGGACGGTTTCCATTGGCATTAGCCTGTTGGTTGCATCAATATTTGGTTTTCTGATTTTCCGTCACATTACCCGGCGCCTGACAATACTTACCCATGCCATGGAAACGTTCAAGAAACATGGTTTCAATACCCGCATCGATCTCCCTGAACGTTTTAATGGCATGCCCGGCGATGAAATCGATAAACTTGGCTCAACTTTCAGGGAAATGTCAGAACGTATAACACAACAGGTCAAACAACTGGAACATAATGATACTTCACGTCGTGAACTGGTGGCCAATGTCTCTCATGATTTGCGTACCCCGCTAGCTTCCCTGCAGGGTTACCTGGAAACATTGCTACTCAAAAATCAGCAACTCACTGACCAGGAAAAACATTCCTATATTGAAACGGCACTTCAACATTGTCATCGCTTACAAAAGTTAATCTCTGAACTGTTCGAGCTTTCCAGGTTAGAAAACCAGGAGGCATCTCTGCATTTCGAAGCATTCTCCATGAGTGAACTGGTTCAGGATGTGTCACAAAAATTTCAGCTTGAAGCAAAAAACAAAAATATTCAGATGTCAGTTGATATCCCCAATCAACCTGCACTGGTGTCGGCTGATATCAGTCTCATCCAGCGTGTACTGGAAAACCTCATAGAAAATGCCATCAAGTATACGCCGGAAGGCGGTAACATCAGCATTAACCTTGATAATGGAGACAACAAGGTAGCTACCAGTATTACGGATACCGGCCAGGGTATCCCCAGTGAAGACTTACCGCATATTTTTGAACGCTTTTATCGCGTCGATAAACATCGTCAGACGGAAGGTACTGGCCTTGGACTGGCGATTGCCGAGCGTATTATTCAATTGCACAACAGTACCATTGATGTGGTTTCGTTCCCCAACACCGGCACAACCCTGTCATTCAATTTACCCACTGCCCACTTCAATAGCCAGTGACAGGAAAGTGACAAACTCGTGAAACCAGATAAGTCATGTTGCTGTGGTAACGATTACACGAATTGATGACTTGTGCTTAATTGTTTTTACCGCACAATAAAAAAGGGCGGGTCTTTGACCCGCCCTTTTTCTTTTAGCCTCAAATTGTTTGGCTTATTTCTTTTCTTCACGTTCCTTGGCCGCCTTGATAACTTCATCAGCGACATTCTTGGGACATGGTGAGTAGTGCAGGAACTCCATGGAGAACTGGCCACGACCGGATGTCATGGTACGCAGGTCACCAATGTAACCAAACATTTCTGATAGCGGACATTCTGCCTTGATACGAACACCCGCCGTACCGGCTTCCTGGCCCTGGATCATACCGCGACGACGGTTAAGATCACCAATAACATCACCCACGTTATCTTCAGGGGTGAACACGTCTACTTTCATGATAGGTTCCATTAACTGGGCACCGGCTTTCGGCATAGACTGACGGTAAGCGGCTTTCGCAGCTAACTCGTAAGCAACCGCAGATGAATCCACAGGGTGATAACCACCATCCATCAGGGTAACTTTGAAGTCCAGACACGGGTAACCGGCCAGAACACCTTTCTCGGCACTAACTTCAAAACCTTTGGCAACAGCTGGCCAGAATTCACGTGGTACGTTACCACCCGTTACCTTTGATTCGAACTCGTAACCACTGCCTGGCTCACCTGGTTCAACGATGTAATCAATTTTCGCAAACTGACCGGAACCACCGGTTTGTTTCTTGTGCGTGTATGAATCTTCAATACGTTGCGTGATGGTTTCACGGTAGGCTACCTGTGGTGCACCCACTTCAACTTCTACACCGTGCGTACGTTTCAGGATATCAATCTTGATGTCCAGGTGAAGTTCACCCATCCCTTTAAGGATGGTTTCACCGGAGTCTTCATCGGTTTCAACTCGGAAAGAAGGATCCTCTGCCACCATCTTACCAATGGCGATACCCATTTTCTCCGCCGCACCTTTATCCTTAGGTGCAACCGCGATAGAAATAACCGGGTCCGGGAATAACCAATAACCGCAACGATATCACCGGCCTGGGCACCATCCAGCTCGATACGTTCGTCGGCATGCATTTCCACGATACGACCAATACGTTCAGTTTTACCCGTCGCGGTATTCAGCACCGTGTCACCTTTATTTAATTTACCCGAGTAAATACGGATAAAGGTCAGAGCACCAAAGCGGTCATCCATTATTTTGAAGGCCAGGGCACGGAACGGTTCACTAGGATCAACTTTTGCTACTTCACCTGTTTCATTACCTTCTTCATCAGTAATAGGCTGAGGCTTAACTTCTGTAGGGTTAGGCAGGTAATCAACTACCGCGTCCAGTCCCAGCTGGATTCCCTTGTTCTTGAACGCAGAACCACAATAAGTCGGGAAGAAGTCCAGTGCGATGGTACCTTTACGGATACAACGCTTCAGATCTTCAACAGATGGGGTTTCACCTTCCAGGTAAGCTTCCATCAGGTCATCGTCCTGCTCAACCGCAGTTTCGATCATTTTCTCACGGTATTCTTCCGCCTTGGCAACCATATCTTCAGGGATATCAGTCACTTCGTAGTTTTCAGGCAGGCCAGAATCATCCCAGACATAAGCTTTCATGCTCATCAGGTCAACCAAACCCTTGAAGTCATCTTCGATACCGATTGGCAGTACCATTACCAGGGGATTGGCACCCAGCACGTTTTCTACCTGGTCAACGACACGGTAGAAGTCGGCACCCATGCGATCCAGCTTGTTGACGAAAATAACACGTGCGACTTCCGAGTCGTTGGCATAACGCCAGTTGGTTTCAGACTGGGGTTCAACACCACCGGAACCACAGAATACACCAACACCACCGTCAAGTACTTTCAGTGAACGGTATACTTCGATGGTGAAGTCAACGTGTCCCGGGGTATCGATAATGTTCATGCGGTGGCCATTCCACTCACAGGAGGTCGCAGCAGACTGGATGGTAATACCACGCTCAGCTTCCTGCTCCATGAAGTCGGTCGTCGCTTCACCGTCATGCACCTCACCGGTTTTATGGATTTTACCGGTCAGTTTCAGAATACGTTCCGTGGTCGTGGTTTTACCGGCATCCACGTGAGCGAAAATACCTATGTTTCTATACTTTGATAAGTCAGCCATTTTCCTACTACTCTATATAAATAGTTAAAAGTTCCAATAAGTGGGCCGCTGAACGAAAATCACCCCGGCCACGACCAAAAATCCGTGGTGAACACGAATTCACCAAAAAATAAGCGGCGCATTATACTCTAAAGTTGTTATAAATGGGCATTAGATTGCTGGATTTCGGGATATTTAGTGGGTATTTAGAGCGTCTTTTTCAAGTCACAATCCCAACAAATAGCCGGGAAATTGCGCCAATATCCCTGTTTTGCTCTCATGATCGCGAATATTTGCTCTTTGTCTTAACTACTGGGCAATTCAGCGTCTATGATTACTACAATCCGACCCCGTGTAACGCTTCCAGGGCCAGTCTGTTTAAGTGAAATTTCAAGGAGATGTGCTATGGCAAGAACCCTGTTCGGTATCTTCCTTCTGTGGCTATTATCAGTTTCACATGTCACTGCAGGCTCTGCCCAGATTGATTACCCGCTTACGCGTCTGACTGATAACGTGTACGTAATATTCGGCCCGTTAGAATTGCCTGATGAAAAAAACCAGGGGTTCCGTAATAACATAGGGATTATCCAGACAAGCAAGGGTGTGGTCATTTCTGACCCGGGAGGTAGTGCTAGTGCCGGGGAAATGGTGGTACGGAAAGTAAAAACACTAACCAAAAAACCTATCGTGGCGGTTTTCAATTCCCATGCGCATGGTGATCACTGGCTTGGCAACGAGGCTATTAAGAAACACTATCCATCAGCAACCATCTATGGTCATCCCAACATGAAAAAGAAAGTCGAAAGCGCTGAGGGTACCCGATGGGTGGACATGATAAACCAGCGAACAAAAAATACAGCCAACGGTAAACGGGCTGTAGCGCCTGATAACACAGTTAATGATGGTGATCTGATAACTATTGGGGACACGAAATTCCGCGTTCACCATACTGGCCGTGCGCATTCAGATAATGACATCATGGTGGAAGTCATTGACCAGAAAATTCTGTTTACCGGTGACGTCGTCAGGAATGGCATGCTCGGCCTTATGAATGAAGATGCCAGTTTCGTAGGCAACATAAATGCGATCGATGTAATACTGAAAAAAGAGTTTGATCTTTATATTCCCGGGCATGGCAAATCAGGAAGACATGAAATCGCGAAAAACTACCGTAACTATCTCAATATTGTCTACACCAGTGTCAAAAAAATGTATGCCCAGGGACTGGCTGATTTTGAAATGAAAAAGACCATTAAAAAAAGCGTGTCACGCTACAAAAACTGGGTAGCGTTTGACATGTTACTGGGGCCAAGCATCAGCCGTGCTTACCTGGAAGTGGAAGCCGAGGAATTTCAATAATATCAGTCTGGTAACCCGGCATTTCGTAAATGTGTCGCGTATTTTTCCATCAACCCAGGATTGACTATGGCGCTGGTCGACCTGATATGTGAAATTGTCATGCGCGGGTTTATTGTCAGTATTTGCTCGACCTCCCATTCCGCATCATCCATCATGCCTGCCGCACTTAAACTGGCTGTCAGGTATAAGCGGGGTTGCATCGTGAATTCATTGCGAGCCAAGGCAGTTCTTAACAGTTCAATCGCCTTGTCATAGTTACCTTTATAATAGTATGCCCGACCAAGGTTATAGGGGTAGTCCCAGGTATAATGCGGATTCAGTTTCATTCCTTTCTGGATGAGCTCGATGGCTTTATCGGCATTACCTAACCGGTTATGGATTAATGCAAGCAAACCATAACCATCCGCATAATTTGGTGCAATGGCGAGCGCCTGTGTAACGTACTTCTCCGCTTCTTTGAACTCGTTCCGATACATGTGAACAAAACTCAACGCCCAGTACGCATGGGGTAACGTATTGTTAAGCTCCACGGCTTTACGCGCCATTTCCAGCGCACGATCTTCAAATTCTACCGGGGAATCTGTAAATGCATTTGTTGCCATTCTTGATAACACGATAGCTAACGCACCGTAGGAACGTGCGTATTGTGGATCCAGCTTTATCGCTTCCCTGAATTCATCTCTTGCCCTGTTAAAACCTTCCCGTGTTCTTTCCCTTGCATACTTTTGTCCCAGTAGAAAATGTTCATAGGCTTGAAAGTTATTTGTTGAAACCCTGGCCAGGCTGGTTTCTTCCTGGTCAGTGAGTTTTACAGCCAGGGCATTGACGATATTTCGAGTTAATTCATCCTGGACAGCAAATACTTGATCCAGGTCGCGATCAAATCGTTCTGCCCAGACATGATAACCGTTACGGGTATCAATTAACTGCGAGTTGATGCGGAGTTTACCACCGGCTTTTCTGACACTCCCTTCCAGCATGAAATGAACACCCAGCTCTTTATTAATTTCTTCTGGTTTTACGACTTGGCCCTTGTAACGAAACGAGGTGTTACTGGCCATGACCTGCAGGTTAGATATGCGGGAAAGATCCGTAATAATGTCCTCAGTTATGCCGTCGGAAAAATACTCCTGACCCTGATCATCACTTCGGTTTACGAATGGCAACACGATAATCGAAGGTATTTCAACTACGTCAGATGTCTCAGCCGTATGATCAGTAGAAGCATAAAATATTGCTACAAAAATCAGTGCTAATGACACGCCTATCCCTAGTTGCCAGGACCGGTTATTGAAATAATTAATGGTCCGTTGGCCTTTTTCTTCCAATGCCGAACCCGCTGGCCTGACCTCGGCTATCAGCCGGTAGCCTTTCTTGGACACCGTCTGGAAAACCTGGGGGTGCCTGGAATCATCATGAAAGGCTTTTCGCAGTTTAATCATGGCACTACTGAGGGCATCATACCCCACCACCATCCCGGACCATACCTGGGACTCAAGATCTTCCCGGGAAATCA
This sequence comes from Gammaproteobacteria bacterium, assembly GCA_037388705.1. Lineage (GTDB taxonomy): Bacteria > Pseudomonadota > Gammaproteobacteria > UBA6429 > Thiohalophilaceae > JARRJY01. The sequence continues at coordinate 9,948 of JARRJY010000048.1, read as the reverse complement.
CTTCACCAGGCTGGCTGGCCAGACACACCAGCAGGTCCATCACCCGTGGCTCCACCTTTTCCTCCAGCTCCCCTTTGCTAATGCGCTCTATGGCAGGCTCAACCAGCCAGTTACCCACCATGAAGGGCTGGCTTAAATCCATAGTTTTACTGACGCATTTATCCTGCATCACCGCTTCATCCAGGTTTGTCTTCTTCGCCATATGTTCGACGGAAAACCGTCGAACAAACATCCGATAACCCTCAGCTTTCCGCCGCAAAGAATTTCGTGACCACAGCTACATTTCTAGACACGCAAGAGGAAAACAGGAAGTACCAGTAAACATAGACAGAGGAGAAGCATCATGCAAACTACTACACTACACAGTTCATTAACCAAATCTATCGCCATGATTAGTACTGTATTTGTCGTAGCTTTATCTGCACCCGTTCAGGCGGAAGAAGCCAGTGACCAACTGGCCCTGCTGGAGGCAAACAATCAGTGGCAGGTAGCCCGACTATTTGAACCAACAAAAGGTGAACGTAAGCTGGAAGAAAAAGGCTATATCATGATTTATGACAACCTGCCTGACACCACGGTCGACAAGGCTCTGGATAAAAACTTCGACCGTATTGAAAACATGATGTTCACCAGGGTGGTGACTACCGACAAAAATGGCCAGCCTGAAGTCGATGAACTGGGCAATACAGTAACTGAGGATGACGGATGTTAATTTCTATCTCAAAGCCGATCTGGATAGGCACCATCAATGGTACACCCAGATCGGCAGCCTGAATAAATCACTCACCATAAATTTCAGAATTATTCCACTTTTCTTCCATTCATTGACTTAAGTCAACCCGGTTCCTGTTCAACAAGCTGTTTCTCAACTATTGTTAATCAATCCACTCGGTTTCACGTTTACATAACCAGAATTTGGAGGTGTCTATGTTTGTACGACATTCACGACAAGTTCTCCTGATGACGTGTCTTGTTTTTATCAGTATGTCTGCTGTCCCTGCCGAGATCTCCCGGGGCGCCATGCTCAGTAATTCCTGTGCCGCATGTCATGGCACGCATGGTAAAAGCCCGGGTGCCATTCCCAGCATTAATGGCAAATCCGCCAGTTTTCTCAGCAAGGCATTAAAAGACTTTCGATCAGGCGAACGCCCGTCAACGGTCATGGGCCGTCATGCCAAAGGCTATACCGATGAGGAAATTGAACTGATAGCACAGCACTTTTCACGTGCCCAACCGTGAGGAGAATGGCCATGAATACGATAAATCGAAGAAAATTCCTGTTATTTATGGGTGGCTCGAGTGTTGCACTTTCTACACTGGGCTCAATAGTTTCATGTAGCAAGCCCGCTAAAGCGAGTGGCAGAGTTGTTGTCGTAGGTGGTGGCTTCGGTGGAGCAACGTGTGCCAAGTACCTGAATATATTCGATCCTGATTTGTCAGTGACACTGGTTGAAGCCAGTCAGCGATTTACCACCTGCCCGTTTAGCAACGCGGTACTAGGGGGAATGCGTGACCTGGACTCCATCACGCATGGATACCAGGCTCATGAAAAGCGGGGGATCAACGTGATCCACGCCCGCGTAACCGGTATCGATGGTACGGGTAAAAAGGTGACGCTGGATAACGGTAAAACCCTTTCCTATGATCGCCTGGTCATCTCACCGGGGATTGACTTTAAATGGGACCAGGTAAATGGCATGACCGCGGCTGATACCGAATTGATCCCCCATGCCTGGCAAGGGGGGCCGCAAACAACGATCTTGCAAAACCAGTTAATGGCGATGCCGGATGGTGGGGTCGTGATCCTTGCACCACCGGGTAACCCGTTCAGGTGCCCGCCCGGTCCTTATGAACGTGCCAGCCTGATTGCCCACTACCTGAAACAGAACAAACCAAAATCAAAAATATTGATCGTGGATGCCAAGGACAAATTTTCCAAGCAGCCGTTATTTATGCAGGGCTGGGAAAAACTTTATCCCGGTATGATCGAATGGGTCAGTGGCAGTAGCGGTGGCAAGATTGATACTGTTGATGTGAAAAACAAGACTCTGCACAGCGAGCTTGGAGAAAAATATAAAGGCGATGTCATTAACTTTATTCCGCCACAAAAGGCGGCACCCATTGTTCACACTGCCCAGCTTACCAATAATGATGGCTGGTGCCCGGTGAATCAACGTACCTTTGAATCGACCGTTTCTCCCGGGATCCACATCATTGGTGATGCCTCGGTTGCTGGTCAAATGCCCAAGTCAGGTTTTGCCGCTAACAGCCAGGGAAAAGTCTGTGCCGCCGCTATCGTGTCTGCACTGAATAGCCTGGCCATGCCGGAACCTTCTTATGTCAATACCTGCTACAGCCTGGTATCACCGGATTATGGCATTTCGGTCGCCGCGGTATATCGTTACAACTCGGACAAAGGTATTTACAAAGCCGAAGGCTCTGGTGGCGTCAGCCCCATAGATGCGGATGCCGAATTCCGAAAAAGTGAGGCACGTTACGCTGGTGGCTGGTATGACAGCATTACTTCCGATGCATTTGGCTAATATCGCTTTTTACCTGCTGATAAAGCCAGCTTTAATAATAGCTGGCTTTAATACATCTTGCGTAATTACATGGCAGAAACCGCCATTCGCAAGGCGCAGAATAACAATGATTACTCTGAAATCGATAACCTAATGACGATCTTACAGGCCCCGTTTGATGAACACCCGGAACACGAAGACTATTCCGGGTTTCCACCTGACTGGGCCAGCCAACTATCCGTCAGTTGTTCTTCGTAAAGTATTACGCCTGACGTCGTAATGTTGCGATTCGCTCTTCTAACGGTGGGTGCGACATAAACAGGCGTTTGAAACCCTGCCCCAGGCCACCATTAATACCAAACGCCGCCAGCTGATCCGGCAAATGCGGTTGATTTACCGAGGCCTGCAGGCGTTGCAAGGCAGCAATCATTTTTTCCCGGCCTGCCAGTCGTGCACCACCGGCATCGGCACGGAATTCACGCTGACGACTGAACCACATGACTATGATGCTAGCCAGGATACCCAGTACCACTTCGGCCACAATCGCGGTGATCCAGAAGGCAGGGCCATGACCACGTTCCACTTTAAACACCACGCGATCGACGACATGTCCAATGACCCGTGACAGGAAAATTACAAACGTGTTCACCACACCCTGGATCAATGCCAGGGTAACCATGTCGCCATTGGCCACGTGACTGACTTCATGCCCCAGCACAGCTTCGGCTTCATCCTGGGTCATGTTGTTTAACAAACCGGTACTCACCGCAACCAGCGCATTGTTACGAGACATCCCGGTAGCAAAGGCATTCACATCCGGCGAGTCATAGATAGCGACCTCCGGTATGCCAATACCCGCTTGTTGGGCCTGGCGATGTACGATTTGCACCAGCCATTGTTCCTGGCTATTTCGTGGGGAATCGATCACCTGTGCCCCGGTAAAACGCTTCGCGGTCCACTTGGATATAGCCAGGGAAATAAATGAGCCGCCGAATCCAAACACGGCAGCAAAAACAAGCAGGTTATTGAGATCCAATCCAACTCCCTGCTCATCAAGGATCCGTTCAATTCCGAGAATTCGTAGGGTAATACTCAGAACGAAAATAATCGCAATATTGGTGGCAAGAAATAAAACAACACGTTTCATTTATAACCCCTTGAAAGTCTTTGTTATCAGTATGCTAGTTTATAAGGATAAGAGAACAGAAAAACAAGATTGCTTTTTAAAATTTTTAACCTGCATCCTGCTAATTAAAGTAAGACTACTGTTTTTTAGAACAACGTGGCGTATTACCCGATCCGCTATATCGCCTGAGCCGGAATTCTTCCTCGCCTGCAAGCAGCACCAGGTTCGTGTAGTCGATTTTCGCCACCATTAGCTTTTCAATAGTTGGGCGTTTTTTAGCAGCGGCACCAATTTTTTTGATTTTAAGTTTGATCTCAGGCCCGCTAGTTGTCCAGAATCCACCCTGTAACTGGTCCTGTTTTGCATAATCAATAAAATAAGTCATGTCCTTTTCGTTACCCGGAAACAATATACGGTGGTTATAAAAGCGAAATACAATCCTGGTATCTTTATCTTTTCCCCGCCAGTCACCAACCAGCAACTGTTCGAGAGTATCGCATTTGCCTACCGGGGTAACGATGAACTTTTCATTCTTTCCTGCAGTACTACCGACGCGTTTCGTGTCATCCAGGTTGGGCGGCGTCTGTGAGAAATGTACATTACCTTCTTTATCGACCCACTTATAGATAGCGGCGGCATATATCGGACAGTTAAAAAAGAATAACATTAAAAGGATAAAAACTTTCATCATTATTGATTTATCTTAAGAATTGTCCATTTTTTTCGTTTATCCGGGGTTAATAACACCAGCCGATCATCGCTCTTCTCAATCACCTGGTACTTTAACTGTTTACCAATTTTTGACGGGATTTCATCTTTTTTATAAACAAGATCCTCATGTACTTCCAGGACCAGGTAAGGATCGTCATATGACCACTTTCCCCTATACCTCTCTGTTCGCGCCCAGTATTTGAAATTGCCTGAACCATGCCGGGTTCTCCCCCTGATGATAAATTTTTTATCGGTAAAGCGGATGGAGTCGCTTCCGGCAATGCCTTTCCAGTTACCCAGCAAATTTTCTTCAGTTGAAGTCAATTCACTATAACTATTAGCATTGGTATCTTTTGTATAGTCATAACGTTTTCCTGTCAGGTCGCTGACCAATACCAGTTTCGTATCTGTGACATTCGCCACATAGAAAATCTCTTTACTACCTGTTTTTTTCTTATCTTCGTGGCTTTTGTATTCAACGATCAGCTTTTTTCCTTCAACTATCAATTTTCCATAGTGTGAAACATTCTCGGAACCTTTTTGCTTTCGTAACGAGTACCTGTCCTTTGATAAAAACAGCGTATACTTTGTTCCCTTGTCGAATAAATACCAGTGAGAATCATAATAACTTGCCTGCTTTTTTGGCCGGCTACTGACTTTAACTTCTTCAAACTGCTTCTTCTGTTGTTCTACAGGCGGTTGTGTGCTGAATTGAACAACCCCATTCTCATCAATCCATTTATAAATTTTTGCCGCCTGGCAAGGGGCGATAACCAGTATTGATGTCACCAAAATAATGGGAAACGCTTTCCGGGATTTTGCCTCTGCCATAACTCGCTACCTGGCCAGTTTCCTGTTATAAACAACCTGTTTCTTCGTCGCAGAGTCAGAAAGAATCAACTGCTGTTCATCACTTAACAATATTTTAAATTTCCTGGTCATCCCCTGCCTCCCCGCGGTATTTATGCCCCTGATATAAGTCATTGTCAGTATCGAATCTGCAACCTGCCAGTTTCCTTTCTCAGTCACAATGGCCCCAACCCTGTTCTCTATTTCTTCTTTGGTTGAGAAGCTCCCTGACTTGAAAGTTACCTCTGCACCATCGGATTGTCGAATCCAGCTTCCGATCAAATTCTTGCCTTCTATACCGACGCGACGATGTTTTATGCTTTTCGTCAGGTTATAGACACGTTTATCAGGAAACTGTAAAGAAAGGCTTTCATCACTTTTACTGATTATACGGATAAAGTCTTTCTTACCACTTCTTGACTGGTTAGATGGATAGTTGGAATAGATAATATCGAGATCACCATTGTTATCTTTCCACACCGCCTCGAATACCGGCACCACGGAATTGATTGAGTTCTGTTGTTCAAAGGTCTTCGCCCATAACAAAGTATTACCATTAACGCGTAACTTGTAGGATTGACCGGCCAATGAACCATACCAGGTACCCCTTAACGAAGACTCCAGTGATTGTGGCCTTGAGAAGGTCCCCCCACCCCTTGCTTTCGTATCACCAATATCAGCCGATGCATCCTGGTCAGGTCCCGGGGTATTGGAGAAATGAACATTACCGTCTTTATCCGTCCATTTATAAATCTTGCCCGCTTGCGCAGGCACAACCACAATTAAAAAAAGCAGCGCCAGGCAGAACAAAGCCCGGTTAATAATTATTTTCATCAAGATATTCATTTACCTGTTTCTCTCATCGACTTTCTGTTTTCAGATATTTTATTCCTGATTTTTTTCATTTCCCTTTCATATCCCTGGGGGCATTCATACCAGCTACGTGCTGCATCCCCCACCAGGACACTTCCAAATCGTTTGGCATCCGCCGGACACTCTTTATCCTGTGCTGCTTTTATAGCTTCGTATTGCTTTTTCAACTCTTCATTTGTTTTCCTCGCCCGGTACCCAAACGATTCAAATTCTTTCAGTTTCTCGTACCCCCAAACAACCCGGCAACTGTATTTAGCCAGTTTCTCTTCCTCGTTGTTAATTTTTTTATAATCCCACGGCTTGCCAGGTTCCTTTAAAGACTTGATGTATACCTGTTGTTTATTGCGTTCTATTTCCCAGTCACGAAGTGAGAGCTTAATGTTCTCATAGAGTATGTCGTCCCCACCACGATCCGATAACAATAATAGATTTCCACAGTAATAGTTGTGCCCGTTTTTTTCAGGTGTAATTTTTAGCAATGCGCCTGTTCGTTGCATTTTTTGCACACGACTGGTTTTTTGCTCAACCGGTGGGGGTGTTTGTGAATAATGTGTTTTACCATTCTCATCTACCCACTTATAGACCTGCGCGGCAGATGGCATAGTAATAAAAACGAGAAAAATAACGGGAATCAGCTTCTTCATTACGTTTTTTTGTTGAAAATACTAATATACTTATTAATATGATAATTATATCAGAATATACCCGAGAAAAAGGTACACGTCAGATATGAGTAAAAAAACAGTTTCACTGGTACTGGGTAGTGGTGGCGCAAGGGGACTTGCCCATATTGGCGTGATCAACTGGCTCAATGACAACGATTTTGAAATCCAGTCTATCTCCGGCTCTTCAATGGGTGCACTTATCGGTGGCATTTATGCCGCGGGTAAGTTGCAGACCTATGCCGACTGGGTTACCCAGCTTGAGAAAATTGATGTGCTGCGATTACTCGATTTTTCATTTGGCGCCGGTGGTTTAATCAAGGGGGAGCGTATTATCAATGTCCTGAGTGACCTGATTGGCCAATACCAGATTGAAGATTTGCCATTATCCTTTACTGCAGTAGCAACGGATCTGGATAATGAGAAAGAAGTCTGGTTGAACAAAGGTTCCCTGTTTGATGCCATTCGCGCTTCCATTGCGATTCCATCAATCTTTACTCCAGTTAAGTTTCGAGATACTCGGCTGGTAGATGGTGGATTACTCAACCCGATCCCGATTGCACCAACGCTGAAAGATAAAACGGATCTCACAATTGCCGTGAACCTCAGTGCACCGCCTGTGAGTCAGCCTGTTATAAAAGAAAATAAAACTGAAACCGTTGCCAATAAAAGTACTGACATCATCGAAGACTATCATGACAAAATTATTCAGTTCATCGATGACCTGCAAAGAAAAGTCATGAAAGAAGAACCGGAAGATATTGGCCTTTTCGATATTATTTCTCATTCACTGGATGCCATGCAAAATACTATTGCTCGCTTCAAACTGGCGGCTTACTCCCCTGATATCATTATTAATATTCCCAGTAATTCCAGTTCATTTTATGAATTCTATCGGGCTGAAGAGCTAATCAAGTTAGGTCGACAGAAAGCCGAGGAAGCCTGTCATTCATTAACATGAAAACTGATTACTCATTTCACCCGGCCGTCAAAACAGATGCAAAAGAGATAGCAAAATTAATTGCTATTTCATCGGATGGCGTGGCAGTGGTTGAATGGACGGAACAGGCAGAACAACAAGGCTGTGAACCCCTGGATATTGGTGAAGCAACCTACCAACAAAGCGAAGGTGATTACTCTTACCGCAATGCCATTATGGTGGAAAAGGACGGCCTTATCGCAGGCATGCTGCTAAGCTTTGCCATGCCATCTGCACCTGTACGTGATGACAATAACCGTCCTGATAAATACGCGGACAACGTGTTTGCGCCCTATATGTACCTGGAAGAACCGGGTAGCTGGTACATTTGCGGTATCGCTTTTTATCCGCGATACCGTGGCCAGGGTCTCGGTACAAAACTATTGAAGATCGCCGAACAACAGGCCAGTGACAATGGATATCATAAGTTATCCCTGGTCGCTTTTAAGGAAAATACCGGTTCAGTGCGCCTGTATGAACGGCTTGGCTACAAGACGGTAGACTGGGCCCCCATAGTGCCTCATCCCCTGATTCATTACACGGGGGATGCCTTGTTAATGGTCAAAGAGATTCTATAAAGGTCCTTAACATTTCCCGGTACCCCGGCATGCTCTGGATAAAGCCATCATTGTGCCCACCGCGTAACTGGTAAAAATACTTGGGTGTATTCGCACTATTAAATACCTTTTGTCCCAGATAATAAGGAATAATCTCATCATCAGGACTGTGTACAACAAGCACAGGTGCCGTGACTCTTTTTATTGTCGATTCCGTGTTAAATCCAAAGCGTAAATAAACAAAATTTGAAACAACAGGTAACGCCCTGCTGGCCATATCCCTGACTGAACTAAACGTCGACTCTAAAATAAGTGCACGTGGTTTAACCTGGCTCGACAGTTTCGCCGCTACCGCTCCGCCAAGAGAACGACCAAATATAATGATATCGCTGGTTTTGTATCCTAGCTTTTCTTGCAGGTATTTCCAGGCTGCCCTGGCATCTGTATAAATACCTTGTTCACTCAACTCTCCTTCACTCATTCCATAACCCCGGTAATCAATGATCAGGACATTTAACCCAAGATCATGAAATATTTTCAGTGAATCGCCTCGATGGGAAATATTGCCACCATTGCCATGGAAAAAAAGTATGACTTGTTTTGATTTTTTGTTCGGTAAATACCAGCCGTGCAGCTGGATATTATCTGAAGTAGTAATCGCCACGTTTTCATAGCTTAAGCCCCAATCTGCAGGTATCGCATCAAGGGTTTTATAGGGATAAAACAGCATGCCCGGTTGTAGAAAATAAAACCAGGCGTTCAATACTAATAAACCAACGGCAAGGAAAGTAATAATAGTGCCAAAAAATCTTTTAATATAGGTCGGGAAATTCAATCTTCTTACCAGAAAAGAACCGAAGCACTACCTTTGCTTTTTAAAAGCAAAACAAATCATGCCTGCTGAATCACGTATTTTAGAATCTCGACAACCTGTTCAGGTGTTTGGCAAACGGCATTGGCTGCGGCATCCACTTCTTTCAGGGCATGAGTCAATTCAGGATCATGCAGGGTAATCATTGCTTTTCTCAGGGCCGATGCGAAACCGGCATCAAAGGCTGCATTCCACTGACGATACTTGTCACCAAATCGTACCACCACGATATCAGCATCTTTAATCAGTGTTTGGGTACGAATCGCGTTAATGCCTGCCCCCTTATGATCATGCCAGAAGTTATTCTCTTCCTTGCCCAGGATATCAACGCCACAATCATCGCTACTGGCATGATCCGTAACTGGACTAACAAAGGAAATACTTAACCCTGACTGTTCAGCGCCGGACATGATACGTTCGCGCCAGTCCGTATGAATTTCCCCCGATAAATAAACAACCCATTCCTTGCTCATGGTAATTTATTGAACCTCTTTCATCACCTCGATGTTTAACAGTATTTCACAAACTGGTGTTATCGCAACCGAAGAGCATTCACCCTACGTTTTTGTGAACTGGTTCACGGAATAGACTGCTCATATTTCAACCATTATTTTGCTAAGAAAATAGTGCTATTTTTCATAACTTATTGAAATTACAAGATATTTTATTTCGTCAAATAGCCCTATCAGGCTATATGAGGCTTGTGACGTGCAGGAGTAGAATGTTTTTATTATAAATGGATTTTCGAGGGGAAAAATCATGCTAAGAAGAATATTCATCGTACTGGCTATTTTAATA
>JARRJY010000047.1:0-28437 GCA_037388705.1 Gammaproteobacteria bacterium | reverse complement strand
TAATTATACTAGTTTTTGTTATTAAAAAACTCAACGGTCCGTTGTTCTGCCCAGTATTCAGGATTGAAAGGATTGTTCCCTGAAATAAACCCCACGTGACCACCTTTATCGGTAAGTTCTAATGTAATGGCGGATGAAAACGTATTCTTTGAGGGGAGAGCGTCAGCGGTTATAAACGGATCATCTTTTGCCTGGATGATAAGTGTCGGCGTATGTACATTTTCCAGATAAAACTTGCTGCTACATTTGGCATAATAATCATCGGCTCCTTCAAATCCATGCAGTGGGGCAGTGGCGTATTCATCGAATTCCCAGAAGGTTTTGCTGTTCATCGCTTTTTTATAATTATGAGGGAATAAGCCAGCATCGTATTTGAGCCTGATGCCTTCGTGCAGTCTGTCCAGTAAGTGTTTAAGGTAAATTCGCGATAGCCCATGTTGTAAACGTTTATCACAAATTGATAAATCAAAAGGTACCGAGATAGCCACGGCTTTTTGGATAGGGGTTTGTTCTCCTAGGTCATTTAACCATTTCAGCAGCATGTTACCACCAAGCGAAAAGCCCACGGCATAGATATTACGTTCAGGATATCGTTGCTGAAAGGTATCCAGTAAAAAGGTCGGGTCGGAAGTTTCTGCTGAATAATAGCGTCGTGTGGTTTTATTGGCCTCACCACTACAACCACGAAAATGCATAAAGACGGGGTACAAGCCTGTATCATAGAGTGCTTTTAACATGCCCCTTGAATAATGGGATTGCAATGATCCTTCCAGGCCATGAAATACCAGTACGAGATCTCCATCGTTATCATCAGGATAGGCAATATCCAGGAAGTCGTTATCCGCTGTGATAAGACGCTCTTCGTTTAGCTCGATCTGAACAGGTTTGCGGAAAAAAGTCGGGAAGATGGTTTGGCAATGAGGATTGGAACACCACCAGGCGGCTTTGAAGTTGTCCATCATTCAGGTATCTGTACATGTGCAGCTGATTCGATAATGCGTCCGTCAATGGTCATTGTTGCCGTTACCCCGTTGACCATGCAGCCATCATGATAGGGTACCGGGATTGGCCGGTTAATAAGTGAGTAAATTTTAATTAGTGGCTTTAAGTTTTTGAGTTCATAAACATACTGGACATTTTGTGGTGTAATCATTTCCAGCGATATTTTCGTGTCAAACACGTATAACTCACCGTTTTTTACAGCCTTATTAAATAACAGGATAATTTCATTCGGTTTTTTGTAGATATATTCAGTATCTTTATCGAAAGGTGCGGGTACATGGGCATGTACCAGCATGCTGAATAAAAACAAAAGAAATATGAGCAGTTTTTTCAACGACATGATAAACAGGGGAGTCTTAGCAATACGCCCCTGGTGGCCTGTTATTTATTAGCACGGTTTGCGACCAGGTCCTCAACGACGGCCGGATCAGCAAGGGTTGATGTATCACCGAGGTGACCCACATCATTCTCTGCTATTTTACGCAGGATACGGCGCATGATTTTACCGGAGCGGGTTTTGGGTAAGCCAGGCGCCCATTGAATGACATCTGGCTTGGCAATGGGGCCAATTTCGGTACGACACAGATCAATGAGTTCTTTCTTCAGGTCATCGGATGGTTCAACGCCAACGACAGGTGTGACATAGGCATAAATACCCTGTCCTTTAATATCGTGGGGATAGCCGACAACGGCAGCTTCGGCAATATCATCATGCAATACCAGTGCAGATTCCACTTCGGCGGTACCCATACGGTGTCCGGATACATTCAACACGTCGTCCATACGTCCTGTGATCCAGTAGTAACCGTCTTTATCACGGCGGGCACCATCACCCGAGAAGTAATAACCGGGGTAGGTCTTGAAGTAAGTGTCAACAAAACGTTGATGATCTCCGTACACGGTACGCATTTGCGATGGCCACGGTGCCAGCATGACCAGTGCACCGGAAGCTTCACCGTCACCTTCAATCAGCTTGTTGGTTTCGGTATCTATTATGCCCGGTTTAACACCGAAGAATGGACGTGTGGCGGACCCCGGTTTTAAGGCTGTTGCACCCGGTAACGGTGTTAACAGGTGGCCACCCGTTTCTGTTTGCCACCAGGTATCCACTATAGGGCAACGTTCTTCACCAACAATTTTGTGATACCACTCCCATGCTTCGGGATTAATGGGTTCACCAACCGTCCCTAACAAACGCAAACTGTTGCGCGAGGTTTTCTTGACCGGGGCATCACCTTCACGCATCAGGGCCCGGATTGCAGTAGGTGCCGTATAGAAAATGGTGATCTTGTGTTTATCAACTACCTCCCAGAAACGTGAAGCATCGGGGTAATTGGGTACTCCTTCAAAGAACACAGTGGTATTACCATTTGCTAGTGGGCCATAGAGCAGGTAACTGTGACCGGTAATCCAGCCCACGTCAGCGGTACACCAGTACACATCATCATCTTTTAAATCAAAGACATATTTGGTAGTCATGGTGGTAAACAACAGGTAACCCCCTGTCGTATGCATAACACCTTTGGGTTTACCGGTTGAACCAGAGGTGTACAGTATAAATAACGGGTCTTCGGCATCCATTTCTTCCGGGGGACAATCACTTGAGGCTTCTGCCATGGCTTCGTGATACCAGACGTCGCGATCATTGATCCAGTTAATATCTCCACCAGTACGTTTAACCGTTAATACCGTGTGTACATTTGGGCAAGCTTCCACCGCTTTATCGGTATTGGCTTTTAAAGGGACTGTTTTTCCGCCACGAACACCTTCATCGGCAGTAATAACGACACGACAATCTGAATCAAGAATACGATCTTTTAGTGATTCCGGTGAAAAGCCACCAAACACCACCGAGTGGACTGCACCAATACGTGCGCATGCCATCATGGCATAGCCGGCTTCCGGGATCATGGGCATATAGATACAAACCCGATCACCTTTTTTGACGCCACGATTTTTTAAGACATTGGCAAGCCTGGAAACCTGTTCATGTAATTCTTTGAAAGTAATATTTTTATCATCGTTGGGATCATCACCTTCCCAGATAATTGCTACCTGGTCACCGCGTGTATCCAGGTGACGGTCTATACAGTTATACGTAATATTAAGTTTGCCACCTTCAAACCATTTAATGTAAAGATTATCCGCGTCATAACTCCAGTCTGTGACTTTGTCCCATGGTTTAAACCAGGTCACAAATTTTTCCGCCTGTTCTGCCCAGAAACCTTCAGGATCATCAATTGAACGTTGATACATTTCTTTGTATTGCGCTTCGGTGATATTGGCTTGAGCAGCAAATTCGGCAGGGACAGGGTAGACTTTTTCTTCAGACATTGAATTCTCCCGGTTTATTGTTGGTCTTATTTAAATTTTATTGTTACAGACCTGGCGGCCGTTGGTAGTAACTGTCATTTGATGAACTTGAACATTGGCCTGATTGACAGTGACCACTGGCACATCCCAGGTAACGTCCAGACATGAAAAACAGGACAAGTAGCACAGGGAAAAGAATGACTCCCAGCCATTCGAGTCCACCCTGAAAGTTTTCCGGTTCCACCAGCCAGACAGTGAAGCGTTCACCACATACATAAAATATAATCGCAAATAACACCCAGGCAATACGTCTCGTCATGGGGTGTTGATTGAGCAATGTGCGCATCCTGACTGTATTCATCGTCTATTAATATCAAGAGTTGCCAAGTGTATCAATAGCTTTTCGGCTTTTTTTAGGGTTGCCCTGGTGAGTCTGTAACCTGTTGATTTATAAGTAAACTTACAGGTTTTTTCTGGTCGCAAAGTTGCCTTGAAAGATAGCTGAAAATTTCACCGGTCGCTCTCGTATCTCCCATGGCGGTATGCCGATTGTGGATCTTGATACGGCAGGCTTGTGCCACTTGTTCGAGTTGATAATGACCCAGCCGTCCCTGGTGAGCGAGAAATAACAACATGGTATCCAGCCAGGGATTATTAAGTTGAAAACCCAGAAACCGCTTGAGGTTTTTATTGAGAAAACGGAAATCAAACTGGATATGGTGGCCAACCAGAACGGACTTATCGATAAACTGGAGAATGTCCGGTAATACCTCTATCAGAAGCGGGGCATTTCTTACGTCGGCATCAGCGAGTCCGTGGATTTCCGTGGACTCCTGCGGAACAGGGCGCAAGGGATTAATCAGGGTCTCATACTCGTTACCGGTTGCCTCCAGTCCCTGGTATTCAACCATGGCAATCGAGATAATTTCATCACCGGCATAAGCATGCAGGCCGGTGGTTTCTGTATCAAGCACCACGAAGCGAGTTTCGGCAATGGGCTTTTTCAGGATAGGTTTCTGGTTAAGCCGGGAATATTTTAGATAGATTTCTTTAAGAGCCGCATCGTGCTGTAATCGGTCGCGGACCTTACGCGAAAGAAACAGGCGTTTGATAAAAGGGATAGATGTTGTCATATCAGAAAGCACTACGACCAAATTCACCCTGTAACTGATCCTGCAGCCGTTTGATGGCGCGCATGGAAATACGTAGTACCGAGCGCATTTGTTCAGTAAGTTGCTCAGGATAAATATACTTGTCAGGCGACTGGTTCTGTTGGACTTGCTGAATTTGATGCGTCAGCAGTATGTTTAACAACTCATCATACGCATAGCGTACCGATTCAACCAGTTCAGGACTGAGTCGACCACAATGAACCAGTGCATCCAGACGTTTTAGTGTGTTGTTTTCCGCGATACCTTCTGACAGGGCATAGACTCTTGCTGCATCAGCAATAATTCGCAAGCCATTTCTTTTTATATCAATACTGCCTTTGCCTTCCCCACTGCTGCTGGTAACAAGCTGGTTAAACCATCCTAACGCGGGACGACCCTCAGCATCATCTTCAACCATGTATTCCAGCAACAGCGGTTGTTGTTTTACCTCGTTAAGCAAATGTTGTCGCAGGGCAACGGCCAGGTCTTGCTCACCATACAGGCTATCGAAATCAAAAATAATATTGGCCCAACGTGCTGCCTTGGCGTTGGGTTTGTTAACGAGGTGACTAATTTGTTCTTTCCACTGTGACAGTAACTTATGATACATGGGGTTACGTGCCATGATGTCACCGGGGCAGAGAATGTAACCAGCTTTATCCAGATTGATATTGACGTTATTGGTAAACGTCTTGAACCATTCAGTTTCTTTTTTTGTTAACTGACCCTGGCTGTCACTGATGATAATGCCATTGTCCTGATCGGGATTGAGTAACATTTCATTTCTGCCACCTGAGCCCATGATGATAACTGTATACTGGCGAGGTGCCGTACCGAGTACCTGTTCCGTTTCGTGCAGGCTTAGTTGAATTACCCGGTTCTGAATGGCGAGATGGGCATTACTCAACCTGTTAACAGCCTGGTTGGGTCGACTGGTGGATTCCTGGAATTGCTGTGCATGCTCTACCAGTTGATCGAAAATCCTTCTCAGTGACAGGTAGTCACTGGCATGATTGATACTCTTTTGTAATTCACTATTCTCGGCAAGCAGTGTCTTGTTAATATCTGTTTGCGATAAAAGTCCGACAGGCCTGTTTTGTTCCACAACTACCAGGTATTTACTGCCAAATTGATCCAGTATTTCATTGGCTTGCCATAGTTGAGCCTCAGGCTCAATGGTTCGGGGAATATCACAGGTTGCCTTGCTAACCTTACTGTTAGCAGTGGCCTTGTTGTTGACAAACGCTTCAGCAATGCCAGCATAGGTCAGCACACCAAACAATGTATTATTTTCATTGATGACACCCAGTGCGCCAATTTTTCCATCATCCATAATCTTGAATGCTTCACCCAGGGTGATATCTTTTGAGGTAGTAATGATCGGTGATTTCATTACTTCGTGAACTTTACGAGACAGTGGTCCGGTGACGGTATGGGTGGTAATGCTTCTCTGTTTTATGCGCTTTGCGATAATGCTGTTAAATAAATTTGCCAGGGGAGGATGCAGGAGTTCCAGGCGTTTGACTTCAGTTTCAGCAAGACAAAGCAAAATACTGTTATTTTTTGACCTGATAGTGACATTATATTTTTCACCGTCCAGGTAATTAGACAGTCCAAGTATTTCACCGTCACTGACAAGTTTGATACGGCCATCATCTTCATGTCTTTCCAGGGTTCCCTGGTAAATAATAAAAAGTTGATGTTGATAGGAATTACCAGATTGAATAAGGGTATCCGTGGCAGAAAGCTGTTTTATCTTACTGTGTGTTAACAGGCCCTGTATAATTTCAGGAGATAACCCACTGAAAGTTTCAGTATTGTGAAGGTGTGCGGCATTTATTGAAATGTCCTTATCCATACAGGTATTTTTATCATTTTATTTCACAGATGTCAGTTCTTTTGCAGCATGTTCTGGTAGACGTGGGAAATTGTTCTATGCTTACGTTGATTACCTACTTTGGGATTATTACCCCGTGCTGTCATGAAATGAGAGAGTAACAATGTTCTTTTTCCATGATGAACCATTACCGGACGATACCCGGTTAGTGTTAAAGGCTGCAGCAAAACTGGATACCACGGAGTTCAGGTTATTCGAGTTAGCCTACAGGGACTGGTATGGCCGAATATGTAAGACCAGCATAATGGAAAGCTACTTCACACCCTATATGTTTGACAACATCGTTCCCTTCTGGGTGAGAGCGTTTTGTCGAAAAGTTATGGCTTTTCACGGTAACTCGGAAAAGGTTCAGTCAACATTTGGCTTGCAAATACTGAAGGTGACACGAGGGAACAAGATGTTTGGTTTTCTCTATGCGGCGACCCTGGTGGTTTGCCTGGTTTTTCTGATCTATATTTTTTCTGTGCCTGCTGATAGCTTGCCTGAGTTTCTTAAAGAATGTTATTTTCCACCTTGTTATTAAAATAATAAGGTGAGTTTCATTGCTTGATATCGTATTTGTCGATATCCTGAGCCTGGTTTAATTATTTCTTATGAGGACGCTGCTCGGCATCCACTTCAGGAATTCTTAATACCCGCTCGGATTCGGGTTTAGCCAGTTGCTCTTTTAGATACTGGGAACGTGCTGCCACACTGGGTACATTTCCGGTTTCAAGCCTGAGGAAACGGGTTAACCAGTTAGGGCCTTCGACTTTTTCTGCATCAAGACTCACCGCCTTATCATAGTCAGCAATCGCTTTTTCGTACTTGCCTATGCGATCATACAGGATCCCGCGGTTTGCATATGCGGGTGCAAAGTTGGGATCCTGTTTTATCGCTTCGTTAAACAGGTACAGTGCCTCATGATTTTCCCCCAGTTGCATTAGGCTGCGTGCCTTGCCACGCAATGCGGGCAATAGAGCGGGTGCTTCTTTCAATGCTGCCTCATACTCAACAAGAGCCTTGCTGTAATTTCCATCTTCAAAGTAACGATTGGCAGCCTCATAGGCTTTCTCACCAGGTATTTTCTCCCGCATGACACCATCGTAAATAGTCCATCCCAGCCATAACAAGGCAAACAAAATCGCAACAATTTTTAATATTTTATATACAGGATCATTCATTACTGCGGAAGACCAATCAGGTTGAGGTTGAACAGGAAGGAAAAGATTAAACAGACGAACACGCTGATAAACCGGGCACGGGACATTTGTCCGGCCAGTTCCTGTTCGTCTAGTTCAGTGTTGGTTTTCTTTTGTAGTCGGCGCACGCTGAGTACCCAGATAAGTTTGCTCATAGGAATAAACAGCAGTGCAGCCAGTATCAATACAGAAACAATAAAGTACGTCATAGCCTGTAAGTGTATTGGAGTTCACAATAAAAAGGGAGGGCAAGTTGCCCTCCCTGGTTATGGATTAACCGTAATGGGATTTACGGTTTGTCAACATCCATGTGAATATCACCAATGTCTTCATGCAGTGCCTCGACTTCCTTATCAGGTACTGTCGACATTCCCATCTTGTAAGCCAGGAACCACATCATGAACACACCCAGTGCCCACCAGAGTAGTTGCCATGCCCAGATGGATGGGATACCAAACGTCCAAGTTGTTGCATCAGTTGGATTACCAAAGATGGTATTACCGATGACTGCACCTGGACCGATGCCGAAGAAGAACCAGACCAGCGTGATAATCCATGCAGTCGGCACCAGTTTTTTCTTGGCTTCAGGTAATCCTGCATGTTCACGCAGGTAGTTGTGGAAGGTCATCTTGTGATCCATATCTTCCTTGTTCTGGGTCATCGCAGAGACAATGATGGCAATACCCAGGTTGAAGATGATACCCCAGCCAGCTGAGTGTAATGTCCACGGCCAGCGACCCCACGGCATGTATTGTGCACCGATTTTCTCGGTCAGGGTTACGGCGATCAGACCGGCAATCAGGCCAAGTACGATACCCTTGCGAGTCAGCCACGGGAAGTAACACACGGACATCAGGGCTGGCCACATCTGGAAGCCGTAGGCCACCGCCAGGCCGCCTAACAGTACCAGGGCATCAGTGGCGTGGGTGGCAACCATCAGTGCCGCCAGCACGATAATGGCGACGCCAATACGACCCCACAGTTTTTGCTGAGCGTGGGTGGCATTGGGCATGACGAAGCGCTTCAGAACGTCGCGAGTCAGCATACCGCCAGCGGTTGACATGTACGCCGCACCGGTCGATTGCATGGCTGCCAGGGCACATACCGACAGCAGGCCCACCAGCCATGGTGCGGCGTCCGCCATCAGGTAAATGAGCTGTGGTACCAGCATGCCTTGTTTACCGGCTGATTCCATCAGGTCCTTACCTTGCAGGCCAGCACCCATGACATTGTTCACCATTTCCGGGTGAGCCGCCATAAAGGCAGTGTCCGCACCGAGGAAATGCGCGCCAAGCCCCTGGAAGGCCGTGAAGACCATCAGGATAAAGCCGATACCGGCTGCTGAAGCCCAAACCTGTTGCGGAGCAAAAGGCTTGGGACTGTGGTTAGAGAAGGCCCACATGGAGAAGGCCGGGGCTGACTGGATACCCATCAGGGCAAACATGTAAGTCAGTACCATCATGCCTGTCCAGGCACCACCCACCGGGTTTTCCACTCCAAGCCCGGAAACAAACTGGATAACGCCCGGTATCGCGATATAGTGACTATAACCATCCGGTGTTTTCTTCGGATCGAAGTCTGCCAGGGTACCCAGCAGATCAGCCCAGGTTTTGCCTTCCGGTAACAGGTTATAGGCAATAATACCGATGGCGACGATACCAAGCGCCAGCAGGATGGCCTGCATAGTATCCACATAAGCCACCGCGCGCAGACCACCGGATGCCACGTAAATCAGTACTACGGCAGACAACAGCCACATCCCGGTTTCGACATCAAACAAACCGTCAGTCAGTACATTGAACAGGAAGCCGGAAGCACGTAATTGCAGCCCCAAATACGGTATAGAGAAAATCAGTGCTACCAGTACGACAAGCAGACGTATCGCATCTGATTTGAAATAAGTGGATAACATTTCTCCTGGTGTCACAAAGCCGAAGCGTTTACCCAGGATCCATTGGCGTTTCAGGAAGATAACACCGGTGAAAGGAATGGTGATGGCGTAGAATGACGCATATGCATACTGGAAGCCGTCACGGTATAGCAGGCCAGGATGTCCCATGAAGGTCCAGCCGGAGAACGATGTTGCCGTTGCCGCCAGTACAAAGACCCAAAGAGAGATGCTTCGACCCGCAATAAAATAGTCAGACGCCGTTTTGGCTGTCATTGCACCTTTGATGCCCCAGAAGATGCAGTAACCCCAATAAAGCGCGACGAAGATAAACAACCAGATTATTTTCGCATCCATTTGGTGGTCCCCCTATTTTTTGTGGTTATTGTTACAGGCTCTCCTTCGCCAGTAACATACTTTTATTACTTATTTTAATTGGTCACTAATAATTAGTTATCTGGCAATAAAAAACAACAGTAGATTGTAAAAACTTTGTTTCACAAAAAGAGGCAAGGTAATAAAAAAGGATGACTCGACGAAAGATTGATTATTAAATATGTAATGCAATTTATAACTATATAATTAATTACTAAATATCTTTTGCCACCAGCGTTTTCTATTTCCCGGTTGAGGTAGTGCTGCGTTCAGATCAGTGGGTTTGAGTTCTGAAAGGATCCAGCCAGGCAAGGGTGGGTTGCTACTATAACCACATACCACACCAAGATTATTGGGATCGTAAATTTTTATGAAACCGGGATCATCCTTATCATCTGCATAGACAATACCGCAATAATCTTCCTGGTGTTCTTCTTTTAATAAACGGGTTACTTCGTTTAAGAAAGTATCCAGTTGTTGGCTGGATGCCGTTTCGGTTGGTGGTGTTTCACCGACAGCATAGATATACCAGTGTTTATTATTATTTCTTACTTTATCCCACAAGCTATCAAGTTGTTCCCATTTTAACATGTTGGTGAACTTACCCTGGAAGGCATCAATAAAAGGAGAGGAAGCAACTGCGAGGTTCATAAGAGTATTCCATTAATAAATGTTGAATTTAAACCAGATCATATTCAGATAGTAAAAGAAGAATATAGTAAGTTAAGTTACTGCTGTGCATGATATACAAATGAATTTCTTTTGGGAATATTCTGACTATCCCAGTTAGCAATGGCCCAATCCCAGAATTCTTTTAGCGGCGAAGTTTTCAGATCTTCTTCCGGGTTTTGTCCCAGCACATTTAATACTTTCCAGAGTGTTTCAGTAACATTTTTATCAGATAGTGGTTTGGCAAATGTTTGTTTACTAAGTTTTTGCCCCTGATGATTTGTAGCAACAGGCAAATGTGCATAACGGGGAGTCGATAGTCCCAGCAAATGCTGTAAATGAATTTGTCGAGGCGTTGAGTCCAGTAAGTCAGTACCACGTACCACTTCCGTTACTCCTGTTATGGCATCATCTATGGCAACAGATAATTGGTAGGAATACAGTCCATCGGCACGCTTTACAACAAAGTCCCCGATATCGGATTCCAGGCTAAATCGTTGATGTCCCTGTATAGCATCGGAAAAGTTGACTTCACCCTGGTGTGCCTTTACCCGCTGAGCATACTGGTGTTGCCCGGCTTGCTTTTTATTACGACATGTTCCGGGATAAATAAGTCGGTTAGTTTGTTTCTGGTGTTGCACGATTTCTTTGCGACTGCATGTGCAGGGGAATACCCATTCTTCAGTAATTAACTGTTCCAGGTAGTCCTGATAAAGTTCCCGGCGCTGGTGTTGGTAAATGATTTCCCCATCCCACTCAAATCCGTACTTATCAAGCATATGAATTATTGATTCGCTAGCGCCTTCTACTTCACGCGGAGGATCGATATCTTCTATGCGTAATTGCCATTGACCCTGTTGATGTTTTGCCTGCAGGTAACTGCCAACTGCCGCGATGAGAGAACCAAAATGCAGGGGGCCAGTAGGTGAGGGGGCAAAGCGACCCAGGTAGTTCTGTCTATTATTGCTACTCATTATATTTGATTTTGCTATTTGAACCAGCGGGTAAATTCTTCAACAGGTGCTCGTTTCAGTCGATAGCTATTAGCAGGATGAGACTCATCAGCGTAGCCCAGGGCCATTCCGCAGACGATGTGATACTGCTCATCGATATTTAATATTTTCCGAACAATATCAGGGTATTCGGCGAGTGCAGCCTGCGGGCAGGTACTCAGGCCCATGGAAGTTGCAACAAGCATGACGTTTTCTAAAAACATCCCCATATCCAGCCATGATCCTTTGTTTAATTGCTTATCGATATAAAAAATTAATCCAACCGGGGCACCAAAAAACTGGTAGTTGTTATACCAGGCCTGTTTTTGTTTTTCGGTATCTTCACGACGGATTTTCAGGGCACGATATAGTGCCAGGCCACTATCTTTGCGTCTTGATTTATAGGGCTCTTTCCATTCATCAGGATAATACTGGTAATCAGGATTTGGCTGATGGTTACTTTCCCTGGCAGATATGATGTGATCGGCGAGTGATTGTTTTGTTTTTCCCTCGACAACAGCCACGTTCCAGGGCTGGGAATTGACGCCAGAAGGGGCCCAGCGCGCTGCCTCCAGTATCTGCTCGATGAGTTCGTGACTAACAGGCTTGTCCAGGAAACCACGCGTGGCATGGCGTTTTTTGATAGTGTCGTCTACGGTGTTCATTTTTCTCGGTCGTCGAAGTGAAATCTTCTTAAGTATAGGTAGCTGAGTGCCGATGATACCATCTAAAGTGTTTGTGCAAACCTTATATAAGGGAGCCACATTGGCCATACCAGAAATTAATCAAGATGTTCTTATCATTCAGGGAATTAGCGAAAATGGTGACGTCCTGCGTCCCAGTGACTGGGTTGAGCGAATATCTTCGATCCTGGCTAATTTTGATAACGATCATCGCCTCAAGTATTCCAGGAGTGTCCAACCCTGCATCGTTGATGGTGAAAAATGCCTGGTCGTTGCCCGTGGGTTAGAAGAATCCAATCCTGATGCTTATCAATTTATTTTACAGTTTGCACTGAGTAACAGCCTGCGTATTTTCGCGGACCGGCGTAAAGGGAAACGGGCGTTAAAGTTATAAATAAAAAAGGAGGCCAGGCCTCCTTTTTATTTTGTCACTTTACTGCTGATTAACCGCGTTGTTTTTCGCGGATCTCATCAAGGCTCTTACAGTCAATGCACAGGTTGGCTGTTGGTCTTGCTTCAAGGCGGCGAATACCGATTTCTACGCCACACTGCTCACAGTAACCATAATCACCGGAATCCAGCATGTTGATGGACTCTTCAATTTTCTTGATGAGTTTGCGTTCGCGGTCACGGGTGCGTAATTCCATTGCGAACTCGGATTCCTGGGAAGCACGATCATTGGGATCCGGGAAGTTGGCTGCTTCATCCTGCATATGATGAACCGTGCGGTCCACTTCTTCCATCAGCTCTTTTTTCCAGCCAAGGAGGATATCGCGGAAATGTTCAACTTGTTCATCATTCATATAGTCTTCACCCTTCTTCATTGCATAAGGGGTGAAGCCTGCAGGTTCTTCAGTACGTTTTTTCCTGGCAGCGGTTTTTTTCTTGGCAACCTTTTTCTTGGCTACCGTTTTCTTTTTTGCAACCTTTTTCTTGGCTGCAGTTTTTTTCTTGGCAACCTTTTTCTTGGCTACCGTTTTCTTTTTCGCTACTTTTTTCTTGGCCACAGTCTTCTTCTTGGCAACCTTTTTCTTGGCTGCAGTTTTCTTTTTGGCGCTGGTTTTTTTCTTTGCGGGCATGTGCTTCCTACTCCTGACCGGTTCGGTTACTTGCACCTGTTTAAAACAACGGCGTTTAATACCAGATTAATAACAGGTACGCAATAAATCGATGGAAAAAAGTCTGGTTAAAAATTGTCCATAAATGCTTATTTTACACTTAACTCACTGATATATATAGTAATATTAAATTTCCCTGTAATTTATCTGCTTGAGTTCATGGTGTGCCTTAGGGTAGGCTGTGCGGCGTTTTGTCTGTGGAGTTGGGAAACAAGAAAATGGCGTTAGAAGCACTATTGTTTGATGTAGACGGTACCCTGGCGGATACCGAGCGTGACGGCCACCGCGTGGCATTTAACATGGCCTTTGCTGACGCGGGCCTGGACTGGATATGGTCAGAAGAACTGTATGGCAAGCTACTGGCAGTAACGGGTGGTAAAGAGAGGATTCGTCATTATCTCGATAACTTTAATACCGAGTTCGTCCGCCCGGACAAACTGGATGAATTTATTGCCGGCTTGCATCAGTCAAAGACGGGTTTCTACACCCGGCTATTATCGGAAGGTCGTATCCCGTTGCGTCCCGGTATTGAACGTTTGCTGATAGAGGCGCGTCAAGCAGGACTACGCCTGGCTATTGCCACGACAACAACACCGGCCAATGTTCACGCGTTGCTGGTGAATACCCTGGGCGAGGGGTCTGAAAGCTGGTTTGAAGTCATCGCTGCCGGGGATATCGTGCCGGCAAAAAAACCTGCGCCGGATATATATTTCTCTGCCATGGAAAAAATGAATATTACAGCAGATAAATGTATTGCGTTTGAAGATTCACATAACGGAATTCTTGCTACCAGTGATGCCGGTTTGCGAACCATAATCACAACCAATGGTTATACTCATGATGATGACTTCAATGGTGCTGTTGCCGTGTTAACGAATATGGGTGAACCGGATGCGCCTTTCGAAGTGTTGCAGGGTGATAAGGCATTACTGGAGAACTCGGGGTATATTAGTGTTAAGCTGTTAAAACAAATGTTTGATTAACACCAAGTAGCAGGAATGACGGCCAACAAATCCAAACGTAGTCAGGACATCCAGCCTTTTCATGTGATGGCCTTACTGGCAAGGGCACGTGAACTGGAAGCACAGGGTAAAGATATTGTGCATATGGAAATTGGTGAACCGGACTTTCTCACCCCGCAACCCATTATTGATGCCGGTCTCAGCTTCATCGAGGCGGGCAATATTCATTACACGCCTGCTGTCGGTTTAACTCATTTACGGCAGGCGATTGCAAATTATTATAAGAGTACGTATGGCACCGAAGTTTCTGCTGATCGCATTGTGATTACGCCGGGTGCATCAGGTGCCTTGTTACTTGCACTGGGTGTGTTGCTCGATCCTGGTCAGGAATTTTTGATGGCCGATCCAGGTTATCCCTGTAACCGTAACTTTGTGCGTTTCCTGGAAGGGAAAAGCAAGGCTGTTGCAGTGGATGCTGATACTGATTATCAGCTTACACCGGAACTTGTCAAACAGCACTGGACTAAAAATACTAAGGGCGTGTTGTTGGCATCGCCGTCAAACCCAACGGGCACACTGGTTAAAGCTGAAAGTTTACAAGCCATAATCGAATATGCAGCAGAGCAGGGAGGTTATGCTATTGTTGATGAGATTTATCACGGGCTGGTTTATGAGCAGCAGGCAGACACCGCCCTGCAGTTCAGTAATGATGTTTTTGTCATTAACAGTTTTTCCAAGTTCTTTGGAATGACAGGCTGGCGAATTGGCTGGCTGGTGGCTCCGCAAAATTTTATTCCTGAAGTTGATAAACTTGCACAGAATTTATTCCTGGCAGCACCAACACCTGCACAACATGCCGCACTTGCTGCTTTTACACCTGAAACACAAGACATTCTTGTAACACGTCGTAACGAGTTTAAACAACGCCGTGACTTTTTGTTGCCTGCCTTGCGTGATATGGGCTTTGATATTCCGGTTACCCCACAAGGGGCATTCTATTTATATGCAAACTGTAAGAAGTTTACCGATGACAGTTTTGCATTTTCAGAGCGTTTGTTGGAAGAAGTCGGGGTTGCGGTGACACCTGGCCTTGACTTCGGAAGTAACAGGCCCGAACAACACTTGCGGTTTGCCTATACCACCTCGTTGGAACGCCTTGAGGAAGGGGTAAAACGTATAAAGCACTTTCTTAATCAATAACCGGGTAGTGAATATGCAATGCCCGGTGTGCCATAAAGAAGAGTTTGAAGAATTATCTCCCGGTGAAGTGCAGTGTACACATTGTAAAACTATCCTGGTACTTGACAGGGGATGGTTTTATATCAAGCATACTTTGCTGGCCCTGGTCTGGGTAATCACGATATTGATCATTTTTTTCTTTGATATGAAATACGGGATCATTTTTGCTATCGCCGCAGCCATGTTGATCGTATTTATCGACTGGAAGACTGATAAATACCGGGTAAAGCCTTATGAGAAAAAATTTTAATCCATGAAGACAAAATAATTTTTATTTTGTTGCAACTTTTAAATGATCATCTGGCTCCGCATACTGTTCCATGATCTGAATAATTTCGGGAAGATTATTCTGGAATAGCCTGACCAGTTCCGGATCAAAATGCTGGCCGCTCTGTTCCTGTATATAGTTAATTGCTTGATCAATAGGCCAGGCGTCTTTATAAGGTCGATCAGAAGTCAGCGCATCAAAAACATCTGCAATGGCAGTAATGCGACCGGTCAGGGGGATTATTTCACCGCTGATACCGCCTGGGTAACCCGTTCCATCCCACTTTTCATGGTGCGATAATGCAATATCGTGCGCCATCCTCATCAGGTCTGAGTCATCGCCTGATAAGATGTCTGCACCAATTCGCGTATGGGTTTTCATAATCTTCCATTCTTCAGGTGAAAGCTTACCGGGTTTTAACAGAATATGATCGGGTATACCAATTTTGCCGATATCGTGCATGGGTGAGGCATTTAACAGCAGTTCGCATTCTTCAGTATCCATGCCTGCAGCTTTGCCAAGAATAAAAGCAACTTTACTCATACGAATAATATGCAGGCCAGTTTCGTTATCGCGGTATTCCGCAGCACGACCCAGGCGCCTTACTACCTGTAAACGGGTGTCCTGTATGGCCTGGGTTCTTTCCCGTACCTTTTGATCAAGCAACTCGTTCTGCTGGAGAATGTATTTCTGAGCGAGGTGCATTTCAAGCAGGTTTTTAACACGAGACAACAATTCATCTGTGTAAAAAGGTTTGGTAACGTAATCTCTTGCACCGTTATCCAGTGCACGTTGACGATCCTCCTGGTTGCTTTGTGCGGTCAGTATAAGTACCGGTGGTGGGTTTCCACCTGTCGCCTTGTTAAGTTGCTCAAGAACGCCGTAGCCATCCAGTTCCGGCATATTGATATCCAGCAGGATGAGGTCGTAGTTATTTTCCCGGAATAAAGGCAAAGTTTGTTTGGGGTCCTGGGTACAGGTGACATTTGTAAAACCTACTGCAGACAGCAATTTATCCAGAAGGCGGACGTTAGCAAGTTCATCATCGACGACCAGGATGGAAGCCTTACTCAGGTCGAAGTTCATTTTACTGTTAATCTGTTTCATAGACATTCTCATTTTCGTTGTCAGATTCCATATCTGCTATTGCCAGTTCAATCCAGAAAGTGCTTCCTTTACCAGGCTTACTTTTTACTCCGATATTTCCGTTCATTAGTTCAATTAAATTTTTCGTTATAACAAGGCCAATACCGGCTCCTTCAATGTTTTCCAGTTCATTAAGGCGTTCAAAAGGAATGAATAATCGTTCAACTTCCTCTTCTTCCAGGCCTTTGCCAGTATCAGATATGGAAATGCGAAGGCGATTATTATTAATAACCTCAGAGTCCAGGGTCAGACAACCTTGTTCTGTATTATATTTAACAGCATTGGATAGCAAGTTGAGTATAATCTGTTTTAAACGGATGGGATCGGCAAACACCCCGTATGCTTTACCATTAATGTTATCTACAATACTGATGCCTCTTTCAACAGCCTGTGTGCTAACAAGGGGGAGGCATTGTTGAATAACATCATTTACCAGAACACGCTGCAAGTTGATCTTTATTTTACCGGATTCGATCTTGGAAAGATCCAGTACTTCATTTATCAGTTCCAGGAGATGCTTGCCAGCCTTTAAGATCTCATCAATATCTTCCTGTTGTGACTCAGTGAGCGGTTGTTCTGTATCCATGTTAATTAACTGGGCAAAACCCATAATTGCATTCATGGGGGTTCGTAACTCATGACTCATGCTGGAGAGAAATTTTGATTTTGCGCGGTTGGCATTCTCCGCTTCTTCCATTGCCTGGATAAGTTCAACACGATTTTGTTCTTCTCTTTCCAGGATTCGCTTACTGTGAATCATGATGCCATAGGTCGTATCAAATGGTTTCAGGGACGATTTAATTTTCTCATCATAACCATTCTCACGATTGGCTATTCCGTACATACCAACAAGTTCATTGCCATGAAAAATAGGTACACCAAGGAAACTGTTTAGTGGTGGATGACCTTTTGGGAGGCCGCCTGAACGTGGATCTGAAGTGACATTATTACTCACAACAGGTTGATGTGAAGTCATTACATGGCCATATAATGATTCCAGATTATGAAACTCAATCCCATGCTCCTTGTGTTTATCAATAAGTGATTTTGTTTCATTGTTCCAGCTGATATCGCTTATTGCATGGGTAACCAGGTAAGGATCATTGTTTTCATCATAAAAAATTTCACCCGTAAAACCATATTCACTTCCTGTTATGTCTAACAGGGTATCAAGCATATTTTTAGTTGCATCAGAAAAATCCCTGCTCTCAACAAAATTAGTGGTAACCTGGTGAAGTGTGTTCAGCAGCTTTTGTTGTTGTTCCAGCTGTTCCTGCATGGCATAGGTTTCAGTGATATCCTGTACTGTACCTTTCAGTCCTGCGAGCTTGCCTTCTGTATCAATGTCTGCCCGTGCCAACTCATGTACATAGCGTATTTCACCATCCTGGCGAATAATACGGTGCACCACGTCATGAATACCTGTTTCCCCTGCACGCGCTATACTTTCATTGACCAGTTCAAGGTCATCCGGGTGAACTGCCTTTTGGAAAAGTGCAACGCTAGGTTCAATTTGTCCCGGTTGGTAGCCAAAAATACTGTAAATTTCTTCTGACCAGGTAAGTTCACCACTTCGCAGGTCAGCCTGCCAGTTACCAAGATGCGCCAGGGACTGGGCTTCAAGCAACTGAATCTCATGCTCAGCAAGGGCGATCTCGGCTATCTTGCGAGAATGAATATCCTGAACAACGCCAAGCATGTGAAGTGGTTCTCCATCTTCACTGCGGATGACATCCCCTTTTTCCTGGACCCAACGTACCTCGCCGTTTGGCCATACTACTCGATGCTCAACGTTATACTCGTTGCCATTAGTTACGCAGTCATTTATCGCCTGGGATACCATTTCTCGATCATCAGGGTATATTGATGAAAGGAATTTCTCATACGTTGTCTCGGGATTATCTGAAGAAATACCGAATAAAGGCCCGATTTTTTCAGACCAGTACACTTCCCCTGTTTTGATATTCCAGTCCCAGGTACCGATATTGGCAAACATTTGGCTTCGATGTAATCTTTTTTCATTCAGCCTGAGCGAGGTGATGTCGGTGCGGGCGGATACGTACTTGTAAGGTTTTCCGTGATTATCAAGGAAGGGTACGATGGTTGATTCTACCCAGTATTCATTTCCATCCTTGCTACGATTACAGATGGCGCCATGCCATACATTACCATGTGAAATGGTATTCCACATGTCTTCATAGAAAGATTTAGGGTGATATCCTGATTTTAATAGTCGGTGGTTTTGTCCCAATAATTCATCACGACTATAGCCACTAATAGCACAGAATTTGTCGTTAACACTGATAATTCTGCCCGTGAGGTCAGTCGTGCTAACGATGTCATGTTGATTCATTGTGACAAGCTGGAACTTGTTCTCTCTTAGTGTGTTTCTTAATTTATTATTGAGCAGTGAAAATTTTTGTGATTGTTTTGCTCTTGCAATCGCTGTTGATACCAGTCGTTTTGGTTCAACTGGTTTCGTGAGGAAATCGTCTCCTCCGTTGTTAATCAGCATCAGTTGTCGGTCAAGATCAGATTCTGTAGAAAGATATATAATAGGTATCAGTGACCATTTGTCATCCTGACGAATTACCTGGGTAAGTTCAGGTCCTGAACAGCCTGGCATATAAACATCCGTAACGATGAGATTAGGCTGGAACTCATCAAGTATTTCCAGGCACGCCATTGGATTGGAAATAGTCTTTATATCCATACCTGCTTCTGTAAGCAAAGTTGCATGGTATTTAAGCAAGATGTCATCATCATCGATCAATAATACACGGAGCTTTGATGAAGCTTGTGTCATCAAGTCGTCGAGGTAATTAATAAGCTTTTTAACATTCAGCGGTAGTGTGAAATAATGCTGAATACCTGAACGTACGGCAGAAAGTCGTGATTCAATATCATTACGATCGGATACGAGTAGAATGGGTAAACTTGTCTTAATCCTGGATTGAAGTTCGGATAGAAAACTCTGGTCTTCACTGTGATTGTCTGAAGTGATACAGATAATAACCAGGGCAGGGTTTTCTTTTTTGCAGGCTTCTGCAAACTCATCCAGGTCTAAAAAATGTATGACATGAAAACAGGCTTCATCGAGAGCTGCTGCCAGGTCAACGTCAAAACAATCTACATTAGTGACCACGTAGATAAGGTTTCCAGCTTGCTGTTTTATAGAATAAGTATTTTCAGTATTCAGTGTTTCAGAAGGTTGCCAGGCATCAGCAATTTCATTTAATTTTTTAAGTAACTCATTTATGCGTTCTTGAAGAGTACTGGAAAAAGAGAGTTTCTGGCCTTTTATCTCTAACAGGGGTTGCAGAGTCTGTTCCAGTTCCCTTGCAACAGCGCTTAGTGACACTGCACCAAAGGAGCCCCCGGAACCTGATAAACTATGCGCGATACGGTGCATATCGAAGATAAGTGAATCGCTGGTATCCCCGTTAACCAGTTTGTCCCACAAACTTTCAATATTAGAAATTTTTACCGGAAGCTGTTCTTTGAAGCTTTGTTGTAACGCTAGTAATTTGGTTTCCAAATTGCCGCCTTGATCCTGTAATTTGACGCTGCTTTACTTTGATACTGTAGGCTCTATATCGATATTTTAGGTTATTTCTTTAGCGCATTACATGATTGTATGTAATTGTTGCAAATTTCAAATAAGGATTCGTAAGTAGCGGTTCGGAAATACTTAGGTGAGTACTTAGGTTTACTAAGTAGTCTATGTGCTGTACTACTTACTAAACTAAGTAATAAGAAGAAGTGATGTTATTGTGTGTCTTTAATTTCTTTTACCCATAATTTGCTTGCGCCGGCGACTGCGGCAGGCATTACGACCAGGTTAATGAACGGTATCATGGTAAATGCCATTACGGCAGTACCAAAGCCTAGTGACAGCATGCGATGTTGACGAAGCGTGTTTTTGATTGCAGGGAAAGTATAGTTATGATTGCCCATAGGGTAATCCATATACTCAATGGCCATCATCCAGCCACCAAAGATGAACCACAAAAAAGGTGAAGCGATATTTATCACTGGTACAAAGGAAATAATTAATAACGGTATAGCCCAGAACAGGTAATACAACCATTTGCGTAATTCTCCACTCAGAATGGCAGCTGCTAATGGTCCATTGAAGGGTGCGCCAAGTAAGTTGGCAAGCAATGTGAAACTAAAGAAAACAATAATCAAGATCAATAATCCAAAAATAATCCATAACAGGTAAACAAGGATTATCCAATAACTTTCAGAGTCAGGCAGGTATTGTGCCATGAGAGAATTAAACTGATCACCAAGTACATAGATGCCAGCACTGAACAATAGAATATTAACCAGTATGGGAAGAATGGCGTAACGGCGAATACCAGGTTGCCGGATACTTTCAAAACCGCCGAGAAAATATTTAATGCCAAGAACAAAGTTTGCAATCATTTTACATCTCTCATTCCGTTGCTCGTTTTGCGATTAATGCCATACCAAAAGCCGCTTCCTGTTGTTGTGAAGACTTAACGGGTACATTTAAAAAACGCTCACGTATTTTGCACCATGGCTGGTTACTAGCACCACCGCCACAGGTTAACACATGTGTCGGGTAAGGTGTGCCCAGTTCATGTAATCGCTGGTAAGCCTGTCGTTCTATCCTTGCAATGCCTTCCAGGATAGCCTGGAAAAATTCAACGTCACTTTCAGGGCGGGGTGAAAGTACTGGTCGCCTGGCTGGATCATTCACTGGAAAACGTTCACCTGTTGAAGGCAGGGGGTAGTAATTGAGGTTAGTGGATTGTTCAGGTTTGAGTTGCGGTGTTAATTGATTGAGTTGTTCGGTTGTGAAAAATTGTTTTAAAACGGCTCCACCACTGTTTGAAGCACCACCGACTAACCAGTATTTCCCGTATGGCTGACTGTATATACCGTAACTTGAATCAGAGAGAGGCTGTTCCGTAATGATTTTGGTAACGAGGGTTGAGCCCAGCGAGGTAATGGCTTCTCCAACCTTGTTGGCACCTGTTGCAACAATCGCCGCGGTACTGTCAGTTGTACCGGCTACAATTTTTACTTGAGAGGACAGGCCAAGTAATTGTGCAGCGTTATGATCAACTGCGCCCAGTATGTCACCCGGCTGATGCACTCTTGGTAACCAGTCCATATTAATGTCCAGTTGCTTAAACCAGCCCGGCCATTCTTTATTAATAGTATCGTAGCCACTTTTCAGTGCATTATTGATATCGGTATCACCGAACTGGTTTAACAGTTTTCCATTTACCCAGTCTGCCTGGTGCAGGAAGTAAGCTGCATCATTACTGAACGCCTGTTGCTTTAACCACAGTAGCTTGGCAAGCCCCGATGTTGGAGAAAGCACTGCGCTGTTATCGATACCGAGTTGTTGTAGTCGTTCGGCTTCTCCCGTGGCACGGGCATCGTTATACATCAATGCCTCGTGTAAAGGTTCACCTTTTTTATTGCATAACAGGACGGTTCCGGAAGTGCCATCAACGGATAGCGAAATGATATTGGTTAAATCAATTTGCTGGGCAAGCTGTTTGCATACCTCTCTAACGGCTTGCCACCAGGTATAGGCGTTTTGTTGGTGAAAGCTGGCTTTGTCCTGCTTTGCTTCGAAGCTGACACGAGCCTGTACCACGATCGTTTCCTGATCATTTATGACAATCCCTCGGCAGCCAGAGGTGCCCAGATCAAGCCCAAGGTAAAGTGACGAGGATGATTGCATTTCCATATTATCCTCGCCGGACTGAATTAAGGCAGGTTGACTTGCGCTGGTGCCTGCCAGTCCGGATCACGGTGTTCGGCAACGACCGATGTATAGATACCACCGCGGACATTGAACTTGCCGGTTAATCGCATGAAGCGGGGTTGGGTAGCTTTCACCAGGTCATCGAGGATCATGTTGGTGACTTTCTCATGAAAATGACCTTCGTCACGAAATGCCCAGATATAGAGTTTCAGGGATTTCAGCTCGACACATTTTTGATCAGGGACATATTCCAGGTGCAGGGTAGCAAAATCAGGCTGGCCAGTTTTCGGGCACAGGCAAGTAAATTCGGGCATATCAATGCGGATCGTGTAATCACGCTCCGGCATGGGATTATCAAAGGTTTCCAGGTCTTTACTGGGTTTCGTCGACATGAGTATTCACCAGGGATTTTAATATTGAGAATTTTAAACAAATTATATGCGGCGGATTCTACCACAGCCAATGACAACGGGGTGTATTGCCCCAGTTTGTTCTTTTTTTCACCATTTGATTTTGCATCGGTATTTTTATTGTGATGTCAATCTTGTACTGTGGTTCAGTGATCTTGTACATTGCGCATCATGCGACTGACAAAACTGAAATTATCCGGATTCAAATCCTTTGTAGATCCGACTACCATCCCGCTGCCCAGTAACCTGATTGGTATTGTGGGCCCGAATGGCTGCGGAAAGTCCAATACTATCGACGCGGTGCGCTGGGTAATGGGGGAATCCTCGGCCAAGCATCTGCGCGGCGACTCCATGGCAGACGTTATTTTCAATGGTTCCAGTTCCCGTAAACCGGTGGGGCAGGCATCTGTTGAGCTGGTATTTGATAATACCGAGGGATCACTGGGTGGCGAGTATGCCCAGTACAACGAGATTTCCATCAAGCGCGTGGTCAGCCGCGATGGCCAGTCCAGTTACTATCTAAACGGTACGCGCTGCCGGCGTCGTGATATTACCGACATTTTCCTGGGCACCGGTCTCGGTCCGCGCAGTTACGCGATTATCGAGCAGGGCACTATTTCCCGCATTATTGAAGCCAAGCCGGAAGAAATGCGCGTTTTTCTGGAAGAGGC
The DNA here is from genome assembly GCA_037388705.1 of Gammaproteobacteria bacterium. Classification (GTDB taxonomy): domain Bacteria; phylum Pseudomonadota; class Gammaproteobacteria; order UBA6429; family Thiohalophilaceae; genus JARRJY01. The sequence continues at coordinate 4,720 of JARRJY010000047.1, read as the reverse complement.
GGCGGGCATTTCCAAGTACAAAGAGCGTCGTCGCGAAACGGAAAACCGCATGCGCCACACGCGTGAAAACCTCGATCGACTTAATGATTTGCGTGACGAACTGGACAAACAGCTGGCCCGCCTGCAACGCCAGGCAAAAACCGCCGAGCGCTATAAAGTTTTGCGCGAAGAAGAGCGACTGGCCAAGGGCCAGTTACAGGCATTACGTTGGCAGGGACTGGATAGACAATCCGCTGAAACTGAAACGCAGATTCGCGATCAGGAAACAGCGTTAGAACAGGCTATTGCCAAACAACGTGGTATAGAAGCGGATATCGAAAAACAGCGTAGTGCACATACCGAGGCTACCGATTCCTTCAATAAAGTCCAAAGTCGTTTCTACAGCGTAGGTGCGGATATTGCCCGCCTGGAACAATCAATCCAGCACGCCAAGGAACGTCGACAGAAACAGCAAGAAGACCTTGGCCAGCTGGAAAAAGACTGGCAGGAAGCAGAACAACATGTTGCGATTGATCGCAACAAGCAGGAAACAGCACAACGTGGTCTTTCAGAAATTGAGCCTCGCCTGGAAGGTGCAGAAGAGAAAGCACAGGCAGCAAGCCAGGCGCTCGCAGAAGCGGAACGCGCGATGCATGAGTGGCAGGCAGCCTGGGAAGAATTTAACCGCCAGGCAAATGAACCGTCACAACAGGCAGAGGTGGAGCGTACCCGTATCCAGCATCTTGAACAAAAACTGGAACAGTTGCAATCACGTCTTGAAAAAGCTGAACAGGAAATTACCCAGCATTCACCTGAAAACCTTGAAGCCGCTATTGCCGAGTTACAGCAGAAGCTATCGGAAACTGACAAGACAATCCATTCCAGGCAGGAAGCCCTGGCACAAACGCAGGCAAAAATTGCCGAGTTGCGCGATACCACGCACAGGATAAATGCGCAGTTGGATGAGGCACGCAGCCAACTGCAGGATATGCGTGGACGCAGTGCTTCACTGGAAGCATTACAACAGGCTGCTTTAGGTAAAGAACAGGGCGCAGTTACGCAATGGCTCAATAACCAGCATCTGCAGGATGCACCTCGCCTGGCTGAAGAACTGCGAGTAGAAAGTGGTTGGGAGCATGCGGTGGAATGTGTGTTGGGCGATTATCTCGAAGCAGTTTGTGTCCCAGGTGTCGACCCGCTTGCCGATGTGCTGAATGATTTTGAGAACGGCACCTTAACGCTATTTGATACTTCTGCAAGTGAAGGTATTTCCAGCGGTGATGCGACGCATCTGATTTCCAAAGTACACGCACCTTATCAGCTCGATTCGTTATTAAGCGGAATATTTGCTGTTGATAGCCTGGCTGAAGCATTACAAATGCGCACAAACCTGGGCCCGAATGAATCCATTGTGACGAAAGATGGTCTATGGCTGGGCAATAACTGGTTACGTGTCATCAAGGACAATGATGAAAAAGCCGGGGTGTTGCAGCGAGAACAAGAGCTCAAGCAACTCGCGACAGATATTGAAACGCGCGGTAAAAAAGTTGCCGAGCTGCAACAACAACTGGAACAGGGTCGTGAACAGATCAAGCAACTGGAAATGCAGCGTGAAGATTCGCAACGTGATCTTAACCAGTTAAACCGGGCACGTGCTGATCAAAAATCAGAAATGGGTAGCCTTAATGGCCGCATGGAACAGATCAAGGCACGTCAGTCATCACTGAATAAAGAGATTGAAGAAGTCCGTGCTGAAATCGAGAAAGATAATAACGAATTAAAACAGGCACGGGGACGTTTACAGCAGGCGCTGGATCAAATGTCCGGTCTTGAACAACAACGTGAAGAACTTATTCGCCAGCGTGATGAGCAACGTGAAAATCTTGACAAGGCTCGTGAAGTTGCCCGCACTGAACGTGATGCAGCGCATGAAATAAAAATTAAGGTTCAGACATTACGCACTGAACTGACGTCTGCTCAACAGGCCTTGCAAAGGGTTGAAAACCAGTTACAGCAACTATCAACCCGCCGCGAAGAATTAAAAGCGGCATTATCAGAAAGTGACGAGCCCATTGAACAAATGGCGAAAGAACTTGAAGTGATGCTGGAACAACGTGTCCAGGTGGAAGCCGAACTGAACCAGGCTCGCGCCAGCTTGCAGGATATTGAACATCAAATGCGGGAACTGGAAGAGTCACGTGGTGCGGCTGAGCAAGCTGTTCAGGATGTCCGCAACCAGTTACAGGAAATTCGAATGGGCTGGCAGGAAACCAAGGTTCGTCGCCAGACCCTGGAAGAGCAGGTTGCTGAAGCGAACTTTGAGCTGAAAGAACTTATTGCAGAAATGCCGGAAGAGGCCAACGAAGAAGCCTGGCAATCGATTGTTGAAGAGCTGGAACGCAAGATTAACCGCCTTGGTCCAATCAACCTTGCCGCCATTGAAGAGTTTGAACAGCAATCCGAACGTAAACAGTATCTTGATGCACAGAATGAAGATCTCATGGAAGCACTCAAGACACTGGAAGACGCCATCGCCAAGATCGATAAAGAAACCCGTACGCGCTTTAAAGAAACCTTTGACAAGGTCAATGGTGGTATGAAGACCCTGTTCCCACGCCTGTTTGGTGGTGGTCATGCGTATCTTGAAATGACAGGTGAAGATATTCTTGATGCTGGCGTTACCGTCATGGCGCGTCCACCGGGCAAACGTAACAGTACTATTCACCTGTTATCCGGTGGTGAAAAGGCCTTAACTGCAGTGGCATTGGTATTCTCTATCTTTGAACTGAACCCGGCGCCATTCTGTATGCTCGATGAGGTTGACGCACCACTTGATGATGCCAACGTGGGTCGCTACAGTGAAATGGTTAAGGAAATGTCCGATCGTACCCAGTTTATTTTTATTACTCATAACAAGGTGACCATGGAAATTGCTGAGCACCTGGCTGGTGTTACCATGCACGAACCGGGTGTTTCACGTCTCGTGGCCGTTGATGTTGATGAGGCTGCAGCCATGGTGGCCAGTTAACGTTGTTTAAGTATTGAACAGGATAAGATGGTATGGATTCATTGCGCCTTATCCTTTTTCTCATTGGTTCAGCCATTGTCGCTTTTATTTACCTGTATTCAAGAAAGAAATCGGGTAAACCCTTCGAAATAAAACCCCTGCATAAACAGCACAAACAACAACCTGTTAAAGAGCCCGAGACTGAAGAAGAAATCGTAGGCGCGGTCAGAAGCAAGCGCTATGCTTCTGATCAACCGGATGATGATGCGATTACCCAGTTAAGCGAGACTCTCTCGCAAGGTGTTCAGGATAAAGTTTCTTCTGAAGATGTAGATGAATCCGTTCCCAGCATGGTTGATGAAGCCAGTATTGAACCCTTACTGATAGTGCTGACCATTATGACAAAACCGGGAGAACTGTTTAATGGCAAGGATGTTTATGATGCCGCACTGGCTAACGGTTTTGTTCATGGCGATATGAATATTTTTCATTTTTATACTGAGCAGGATAACCGGCGTGCGATTTGTAGCCTGGCGAATGCTGTTGAGCCAGGGTATTTTGAAATGGAAAACATCGAACAGATACAAACACCCGGGCTGACCTTGTTCATGCAAATACCTGGGCCGATTGAAAGCAGGGAGGCTTTTGAGCAGACCATAAAACTGGGACGGGCGATGGCTGAACAATTGCAGGGGGATCTATGTGATGAAGCCCGTAGCGTATTGACCATGCAAACTACTGAGCATCTAAAAGAAAAAGTCGAAGCGCACATGTTTAAAGCGCGTATGAATCATATCAAACAACACAGACATTAAATGATGGTCACAGGCAAAGAACAGGAACTGGCTGAAAAATTACGTGATGATATAAATTATCACAACTACCGTTATTATGTACTGGATGACCCGGAGATCCCTGATAGTGAATATGATCGCATGTTGCGCGAGTTACAGGAACTTGAGGCAGCTCATCCTGAACTGGTTACACCTGACTCCCCTACGCAACGTGTTGGGGCCGAACCACTCGATGCATTTTCAGAAGTTAAACATGAAGTTCCCATGTTATCACTGGGTAACGCCTTTGATGAACAGGAAGTTAATGATTTTGACCGGCGTGCACGCGAAAAGCTGGGTATAAAAAACATTGATTATGCCGTTGAGCCAAAACTGGACGGGCTTGCAATCAGTCTTCTATATGTTAATGGTATGCTGGAAAGAGCGGCGACACGCGGGGATGGTAATACCGGCGAAGATGTAACACTTAATGTTCGTACGATTGATGCAATTCCATTACGGTTAAGAGGAACAGGTTATCCTAAAAAGCTGGAAGTGCGCGGTGAAGTGATTATGACCAAGGCAGGCTTTAATCAACTCAATGAAACCCAGCGAAAAAACAACGCCAAGTTATTTGCAAATCCACGCAATGCAGCAGCAGGTAGTTTACGTCAACTGGATCCCAGGATTACCGCAACACGCCCTTTATCATTCTTTGCATATGGTGTTGGTGCTGTTGAGCAGGGTAAGCTGAAAGATACTCATAGTGCCATCATGCAGCAATTGAAAGACTGGGGAATACGTATTAACCCGGAAAGTAAAACTGTAAATGGTGTCAGTGGTGGTCTTGATTATTATGAACAGTTACAAAAAAACCGTGACCGCCTTGATTCCGACATAGATGGTATTGTTTATAAAGTTGATCGACTGGATTTTCAGCAAGCGCTGGGTTTTGTGGCGC
>JARRJY010000046.1:0-20399 GCA_037388705.1 Gammaproteobacteria bacterium | reverse complement strand
TGTAACGAGCCGTTTTTTGCCAGTGAAGACGCCTGTGTCTGCTAAATGGCAGCATTTGTCCGAGGGTGGCCTTGGAGGTGCAAATTAAACTGACAAGAAAATTAAAAATGTTTATCGATAATAATCGAATAGCCTGCTGTCGGCCATCAAGTCGAAGCGCTGAGGCAATCTCGAAAAAAGCAGCAAAATTACCCAACGTACCATAAGAGGTAACAGCAAGTATGGCGATAATGCCATACATCAGGTGTTCGCCAAGAAAGAAAAGAGAAATGGCAAGCATCCAACCCAGCAACAATACGGGTGACATTACGTAAACGCCCAGTAATAACAAGCCATCAACTTTTTCATGCATGCTTACTCGGTTATTGAACATCAAGGGCAGGCTATGAATCGCAGTTGACTGGTTATGCCCCCTGGCCCAGCGTTTTAACTGGTTAATTCGGATAGACCATGTTTCAGGAACTTCTTCATAGCATTCAGAACGGTTCTGGTAAACCGTTTTCCAGCCGTTCAATAATAAACGATAAGTCATGTCGGTATCTTCCGCCAGGGTGGTTTCATCCCAGCCACCAACACTTTTCAGGGCGCTGGTACGTACACCACCTACGGTGCCACCGTATTGAGGAACCAGGTGCAGGTTCATGCGTGCCTGTTGATCAACCTGGTACCCGCCTGATCGTTCCAGGTCGAGAAAGCGGGTGAGGATGTTTTTGCCAACATTGATTGGTACAACACGCCCCATCATGGCACCGACTTCCGGATCGAAGAAAGGCGCGACCAGCTGTTTTATCAGGCCCTTACCAGGAATGTAATCAGCATCAAAAACAAGAGTGATTTCACTATTAACAGATTCACTCGCGAACTTTAAGGCAGCAGCCTTACCACCCACTCCCTCGTTACGATGAAGCGGTTTAATTCTTTCCGGATACTGCTTGCTGAGTTCATCAATCAGTTCCCCGGTTTTGTCTGTTGAACGGTCATTAACAGGTGTAATGGTAAGTCGATCAGCCGGATAATCGACTTCGAGTAATGCCGTTAATATGGTTTTTATAACTTTTTCCTCGTTATGAGCAGGAATGAGTATGGTGACATCGGGCCATTGCGCCACATTAATATCAAGGTAAGGATGACGCTGATGAGCAAATAAGCGATTCAGCGTAAAGCGGTAATGCCGTACCGTATAAACAATGATAAATCCTACGATGACCAGCAAGGCGTAAAGCATTGTCGTGACAAACCAGGATCTTTCACGCTCCACCTCAAAGAAAAAAGCAAATTCATTTTGATACTTTTCTTCAGACTGAGCCGCAATGGAAGGGGCTGTTTGCGACATACTATCTGCCGGTGTTTCAGCTGGTTGGCATAGAGCTACGTTTGCCAGGCCAAAACAAAGGATTAACAGGGATAAGAAAGCTTTAAAGTGTCTGGGCATATTTATTTTTGTTGATAAGTTTGTAGTAATTATACTTTTAATATAGCAATACTAGGTGATTAATCTGAAAAGATTATTGACATGGATCAAACATGATATGACCCATCTTAACAGGACATTATAAGCTATTGATTTGTATTGTTATTTTGGCCTCAAAAGGTATAAAAAAACCCGGCAAGTGCCGGGTTATGTGTGAGGGGCTGACGTTTGAATCAATTATGCAGCAGCATTAGCATCATGTTCTTTATGATACTCAACCACACGCTCCACTTCGTTTTTGGAACCCAGTACAACGGGCACACGTTGATGTAAATGATGTGGTTTAACTTCCATAATACGCTCTCGACCTGTAGAGCTAGCACCACCGGCCTGTTCAACAATGAAAGACATCGGGTTGGCTTCGTACATTAGACGCAGTTTGCCTTCGGTACCCTTGGCTTTCATTTTCTCATCCAGGGGATACATGAAGATACCACCACGAGTCAGGATACGATGAACTTCCGCAACCATTGAAGCAACCCAGCGCATGTTAAAGTCTTCGCCACGCGCACCTGTTTTACCTTCCAGGCATTCATCAACATAACGTTGTACAGGTTTTTCCCAGAAACGAGAATTTGATGTGTTTATCGCAAACTCACGGGTGTTTTCAGGGATAGTCATGTTTGGATGGGTCAGGATGAACTCACCAATGTTTTGATCGAGTGTAAAACCGTTTACACCGTTGCCGGTGGTCAGCACCATCATAGTAGATGGTCCATACAGGGCATAACCGGCACAAACCTGTTCTGTACCTGCTTGTAGAAAATCCTCTGCAGTCGGGTTCTGGCAATCGCTTTTGCAACGCAGGATAGAGAAAATGGTACCAACAGAAACGTTAACATCCATGTTGGATGAACCATCCAGTGGATCAAATGTTAGTAAGTATTTACCTTTAGGGTACTGGCTTGGGATATGGTAGATATCATCCATTTCTTCTGATGCCATGGCCGCCAGGTGACCAGCCCACTGGTTGGTTTCAAGGAATACATCGTTGGTGATGATATCCATTTTCTTCTGTTCTTCACCCTGAACATTTTCAGAGCCTGCGGCACCCAGGATACCTACCAGGTCACCCTGGTTAACCAGGTTAGAGATCACTTTACAGGCAGTTACTACATCGTTAAGCAGGGAAGTAAAATCGCCCGTCGCATTTTCAATGTGACGTTGCTCTTCGATGATGAACTGAGTTATGGACGTTCTTCCGTCTTGCATACTTATTAACTCCAGATTCATGAGGCAAAAATAAGCAGGCACCTGTTTCCAGATGCCTGCCGCCAAAAATTCATGGAATAAGTATATCAGTATTTGCTGATATATTGAACAACTAGCCGATGGGATCGTCGCGGGCCGGTTCATCGGGAGATGGATAGTCCGCTATAGTACTGATTTCCTGCATTTTGGTTTCAATCCAGCGCTCGGATTCCCGGTTAATTTCATCTGCCGTTTTGCCCCTGGTTTCAATGGGTGGCCCAATAACCATACGCATTTTGCCAGATTGGCGGGCAAAAAAGCCTTTGGGCCAGTATTCGCCACAGGTATGCGCGACCGGGATCACCCTGTGTCCACTCTTTTCAGCCAGGATAGAGCCACCCTTTTTATAGCGTTGCTTGCTACCAGGTCGTGAACGGGTGCCCTCCGGGAAAATTACAATCCAGATACCTTTGGCCAGGCGGTCTTTGCCCTGTTTGACGATTTCGACAATGGCACGGCGCCCTGCCTTACGATCAATGGCAATGGGATCCATGGAGGCCAGACCCCAGCCAAAAAAAGGCAGTTTCAACAATTCTTTTTTGACCACGAAGGTTAATGGTGGAAAGACACGCTGCACGATCATGGTCTCCAGCGCTGACTGGTGTTTACTGAGAATAATACAGGTTTCACCTGCGGGGATGTTTTCTGTACCTTCCACCTCGTAGCTGATATTACAGAAAACTTTTAACATCCACAGGTTGAAGCGCGAGTAGTAATTTAAAAAACGATAGCGAACACCAAATGAGAAAGGTAAAAAGATAATAGCAACGAGAGAAACGTAAACAGCAGATAAAAACATGCTGCTGACAAATATCATTGAATTAAAGTATTTTTTTATATTTTTCATAACTAACTTAAAAGCTCATCTACGACTGCTGCAAGATCATCATATATTGGCACGCCATCAAGTCCTTCTCCTTTGGCAATGGTACGCTCACCTTTGCCGGTCCTGACCAGGTAGGGTGTTGCTCCCACCGTATGTGCAGCCTGCAAGTCGCGAAGCGAATCACCTATAACAGGAACATTAGTTAACGATGTATTAAAGTGACTCGCAATGTCATGATACATCCCCGGCATGGGCTTACGGCAATCGCAATTATCATCAGGGCCATGTGGACAGTATGCAATGTAATCAACATGACCACCAAGCTTAGCTAACATACTGGCCAGTTTGTCATGCATAGCCTGCAGGGTATCAAGCGTGTAATAACCACGAGCGATACCGGACTGGTTAGTGGCGACAGCTACGGTATAACCGGCTTTACTAAGTCTGGCTATAGCTTCAATACTGCCGGGTAAAGGGATAAATTCTTCGGGTGACTTGATAAAGTCATCCGAGTCCTGGTTGATGACACCATCACGATCAAGAATGATTAACTTCATAATTTTAATTCTGCAAAGTCGGAAAACGTTTGCGCCTTTGCGTTGGCATTAGTCACGAAATTCTGAAACACGGATACGACCATTAATCATTTTTGATTCGCGCTTCATAATTTTTTCCATTTTATTCCAGAATGCCTGCTTAAGATCAAAATCAGCCGAAATCGCGGTACCTATTAACAGGATAAAAAGATCAGCCGTTTCCTCTGCAAGATCATCGATACTTTTTCCCTTGGTAATAGCAGAAGCGATTTCGCCCAGCTCTTCTGACATAAGTGCAACACGATAGGTGAGCTCTTCACCACCGGTGTTTTTAAAATCATGCTTATCATGAAAAGCCTGAACGGCTTTTAACATTTCATCGTAAGAATCCGTGTTCATATTTATCCTTGTAAACGGGATATATCAGCAACCTGCATAAACAGACCATGTAGCTGGTTTAACAGGGAAATACGGTTATTTTTCAATGCTTCGTTATCGGTCATAACCATGACATCATCAAAGAACTTGTCAACGGTGTCACGTAAATCAGCCAGTTGATTTAACGCGTCCTGGTAGCGAGCTTCGTTAATGGCTGCCTGTACCGTATCTTTTAACGTATCCAGTTTATTGTTAAGGGCTTTTTCGGCATCATCCTGTAACAGGCTGGCATCAACTTTATCGGCTATCTTACCGTCAAATTTTTTCAGGATATTTCCAATACGCTTGTTAGCAGCCGCCAGGCTTTCAGCCGCATCCAGTTTTCTGAACTCACTTACCGCGTGGATGCGGTTATGAATATCGAGGGGCCTGGATGGTTTCAGGCTCAATACCGCATCCCTTACATCAGCGGTAATATTCTGGTCCTGGTAATAGTTGTTGAGTCGTTCCAGCATATATTCAAATACACTATCAATGGCATCACTGGCCTTGATACTACTATCGTGATGGGCAGCAGCTTCTGTAATTAAAGCTTTTAAATCGAGATCAAGATCCTGTTCAATGATAATACGCAAAACTGCCAGAGATGCTCGACGCAGTGCAAAAGGATCCTTGGCACCAGTTGGCAGTTGACCAATGGCAAATATACCGATTAACGTATCAAGACGATCAGCAATCGCCAGTGACTGGCTGATCACATGATCAGGCAAATCATCGCCGGCAAAACGTGGTTTGTAGTAATCATCCATCGCTTTTGCTACCACCGGGTCTTCGCCATCATGTTCAGCATAGTAGCGCCCCATGGTACCTTGCAGGCTGGTGAATTCATTTACCATGTCAGTCATGAGATCACATTTACAAAGTTCGGCTGCACGTAAAGCAAGTTGCTTGTTACCACCAAGTTGTTCTGCAATATGTCCGGTAAGTTTGGCAACGCGACGGGTTTTGTCCAGCAAGGTGCCCAGTTGTTTCTGAAAAACAACCGTAGATAAACTATCAACACGTTGATCAAGGCGTGTTTTACGATCCTGGTCCCAGAAAAACTCTGCATCAGCGAAACGCGGACGAATGACGCGTTCGTTACCTTCAATAACTGTAGTCGGGTTTTTGCTTTCAATATTACTGATGGTGATAAAGTGCGGCATTAATTTGCCATTGTTATCGACTACGTGGAAATATTTCTGGTTAGTACTCATGGTAAGAATCAGGGTTTCCTGTGGTACCGCGAGGAATCGATCTTCAAAATCACCAATAATGGCATCAGGCCATTCAACCATCGCTGTTACTTCATCCAGTAGTTCTTCATCAATAACGGCGATTCCATTTTTGGTTAATGCCACTTCTTCGACCTGGGCACGAATCGCCTGTTTGCGACGATCAATATCAGCAATCACTTTACCTTCTGTCTCAAGTAACATTTCATAATCAGAGGGTTGTGCAATAGTAATTTGTTCCGGATGGTGAAAACGATGTCCCCGGGACTGGTTGCCTGTTTTAGCACTTAAAATTTCTGTATCAATGACCTTGTCACCGAATAATAAAACCACCCAGTGTACCGGGCGTACGAATTGAGCATCCAGATCGCCCCAACGCATACGTTTAGGAATAGGTAATTTGTCAAGCGCATTAGTAACAATTCCAGGTATAAGGTTTGCGGTTGGCTGACCTTTTTCCTCGACTCGATAAATTAGCCAGGCAATTACCATCTTCATCATATGCTGCCTGTAATGCAGGGCCGCGCTTTTCTACTGTTTTATCAGGTTGTGTTTCATCAAGCTGGCTTATTAATAAAGCTAAACGTCGTGGAGCAGCAAAAGCCTTTATGTCTTTAAAGTTAAGTTGAGCATCAACAAGGCCAGCTTTAACTTCATTATAAAAAGCATCAGACAGTTTGCTTAGTGCTTTTGGTGGTAATTCTTCAGTACCAATTTCGATGAGTAGATCAGGCTGACTCATTTGGCGCCTCCCTTGTTACTTACCATAGGGAAGCCAAGTGCTTCACGTGAATTGTAATAAGCTTCGGCAACCGCACGAGCCAGGTTACGAATACGCAGGATATAACGCTGGCGTTCTGTTACCGATATCGCGTGACGCGCATCAAGCAGGTTAAAGGTATGCGACGCTGTCAGGATTTGTTCATATGCGGGTAAAGGTAAACCTGCTTCGATCAGTTTTTGAGATTCTGATTCACACAGGTCAAATGTTTTGAATAGTTCATCAACATTGGCTTGCTCAAAATTATAGGTAGACTGTTCAACTTCGTTTTGATGATAGACATCACCATAGGTCACTTTGCCAAGTGGACCATCTGCCCACACCAGGTCAAACACACTTTCTACGTTTTGCAGGTACATGGCGATACGTTCCAGGCCATAAGTAATTTCACCGGTTACCGGTTTACAGTCCAGGCCACCTACTTGCTGAAAATAGGTAAACTGGGTGACTTCCATACCGTTGAGCCATACTTCCCAGCCGAGACCCCAGGCCCCCAGGGTGGGTGATTCCCAGTTGTCTTCGATGAAGCGCACATCATGTTCCAGGGTATCAATACCCAGCATTTTCAGTGAACCCAGGTAAAGCTCCTGAATATCCAGCGGTGAAGGTTTTATTACCACCTGGAACTGGTAGTAATGTTGTAAACGATTGGGATTTTCACCATAGCGGCCATCCGTGGGTCGACGTGAAGGTTGTACATAAGCCGCTGCCCACGGTTCAGGGCCCACGGCACGCAAAAAAGTTGCCGGGTGAAATGTGCCTGCACCCATTTCCATGTCATAGGGCTGCATGATGACGCAGCCTCGATCGGCCCAGTATTGCTGCAACGCGAGGATCAGCCCCTGGAAAGTGGACGGATCGGCGTATTTTCGTGATTTCTGGCTCAAATCCTTACCTTTATATATATAGTGTACCCAAAAGAGCGCACATTATAACGATGTGGCGCCCCATCCGCGAGAATTAAGGTGAGGCAAACGCGCCAATTTGCTATCCTTGCAGCTCACCCAATTCATTTAGCAAGACACCCCCATTTTCATGAGTAAACAACGTAAAGCGGTATCCCTTATTTCCGGTGGACTGGATTCCATGCTGGCTACCAGGGTCATCATGGACCAGGGTATCCACGTGGAGGGCATTAATTTTTTCACCGGTTTCTGCGTGGAAGGCCATACGCATGCGATCCGTAAAAAGGACAAAGCCAAACCCAAGCGCAATAATGCCCTGTGGGTGGCCGAGCAGCTGGGCATCAAAATGCATATCATTGACGTTATCGAGGAATACAAGGATGTATTACTGAACCCGAAGCATGGTTATGGGCAAAATATGAACCCCTGCCTGGATTGCAAAGGTTTCATGGTGAAAAAAGCACTGCAGTGGATTAAGGAAAACGATTTTGATTTTATTATCACCGGTGAAGTGATGGGGCAGCGTCCTATGTCACAACGAAAAGAAACTATGCCCGTGATACAGCGCGAGTCTGGTGCCGGTGATTTATTATTAAGACCATTATGTGCATTGAACCTGCCGGAAACGTTGCCGGAACGCGAAGGTTGGGTAAAACGAGAAGAACTCTATGATTTCAGTGGACGCACGCGTAAACCACAAATGGCTCTTGCCAAAGAGTTCGGCTTTGTTGATTATGCACAGCCGGCTGGTGGTTGTTGTTTCCTGACAGATAAAGCCTATTCCGACAAGCTGGTGGATATGTGGCAACATCGTTCATCACGTGACTATGAACTGGATGACATTATGTTGTTAAAAGTAGGTCGTCATATTCGCCCCAATGATAACTTTAAAATGATCGTTGGACGTGAAGAAGGTGAAAACAGGTTTATGGAAGGTTATAAAAAACAGTTTATCTGGATGCGTAGCCCTTCTCACCGTGGTCCGTTAGTGTTGATTGATGGTGATGTTAACGATGATGACTTACAATTGGCTTCACGTATTGCCGCACGTTTTGGTAAGGGTAAAATGGCTGAGCAGGTAGATATGGAAATTAACTATCCTGCTGGTGATCAAAAAGTGATAACAGTTGCACCGATGTTACCGGATGAGATGAAACAAGAGTGGTATGTATGAGCCACCATGAACTGGATGCAAGGCGAATACTTTGTCCTTTGCCGGTAATAAGGACCCAGGATGCTATTGCCAATCTCGATAATGGTGATATTTTGGAAGTAGTTTGTACTGATCCAGGTGCCTTAAATGATGTGCCGGCATGGTGTCGTATCAACGGGCATAAAGTTCTGGAAACCAGTGAAAACAATGACGAAATAACTATAAAAATAGAGGTTTGCGGCCTTGGGTCATAATCCCACACATTCACAAATTGAAGAAAACATCCCCGATAACAGTCAACGCTATAAGGAAACTGTTCGCGTTACCTTGATAGGTTCTGTAATTGATCTTGCTTTAGGGATCCTAAAAATTGTTTTTGGGGTTATCGCACAATCACAGGCCTTGATTGCGGATGGTGTGCATTCGTTATCTGATCTTGCTACCGATGCGGCCGTGATCTATGCCGCCAAGCATTCGCATCGTGAAGCTGATGAAGAACATCCATATGGTCATGGCCGCATTGAAACGGTCGCAACCGTTGCGCTTGGTGTTGCTTTGGTTGCAGTTGCTGCAGGCATCAGTTATGACGCATTACAACGTTTGTTTCATCCGGAAACACTGTTAGTTCCCGGGGTATGGGCGATTTATGTCGCGTTATTATCAGTCGTCTCGAAAGAGTGGATTTATCACTACACGATGCGTGTAGCGAAAAAATATAAATCAAAAATGTTACGTGCCAATGCCTGGCACAGTCGTTCCGATGCCATTTCTTCGGTCATCGTTGTAGTTGGTGTCGCCGGTAGTATGGCAGGGCTTGCCTATCTTGATGCTATCGCTGCGATCATTGTTGGTTTGATGGTTGCCAAGATTGGTATAGAACTGGTGTGGGAAAGTCTAAAAGAACTGATTGATACCAGTCTTGAAGCGGAACGGGTTGAAACCATTCGCAAGGCCATTCTTGATGTTGATGGTGTGAACAGTTTACATATATTACGCACCCGTATGATGGGTGGTGATGCGCTGGTAGATGTACATATCCAGGTGGCGCCGGAGATCAGCGTATCGGAAGGGCACTTTATCAGTGAAACAGTACGTAGCCGCTTAATAAAAAACATAGATTATGTTGCCGATGTGATGGTTCACATCGATCCCGAAGATGATGAAAAGTTTCCCCTCAATACTAAACTCCCCTTACGCAAGGAAATTACCGCCAGGATTCAGCAGGCCTGTGCAGAGCTGGAGGAAGCCAAATCCATCGAGGATATTGGCCTGCATTATCTGGAAGGAAAAGTTCAGGTGGACCTGTTTTTCCCGCTTTCAATTCTGCATAATGCGGGACCCGATGAAATTACAGCGCTGAAAGAGAAATTTCGATCAGCCCTTTCATCGGTTGATGAAATAGCGAGTGTCGATTTGTATTTCAAATAATGCACCAAAAAAGTGCTTGCCTTGTATTTAGTGCACCAATACAGTGCGTATGCAATAGAAGAAATAATATAACTTTAAACATTACAAAGACTTAGTGTGTGGCATAGTTCATGCACTATGTTAGGAAAATTTTTGAAACCAAATTCATAAATTATACGAAATTCTAGAATAGCTATATTTTTGGAGAATACTCATGTCTGACAAAGTATTAAAAATGATTAAGGACAACGGCGTTAAGTTCGTTGATTTCCGTTTCACAGATAGCCACGGTAAAGAACAGCACGTTTCTGTTCCATCTCATACTATTGATGCTGATGTATTTACTGAAGGCAAAATGTTCGATGGTTCATCTATCGCAGGTTGGAAAGGTATTAATGAATCAGACATGATCATGATGCCAGAAGCTGATACTGCCGTCATGGATCCATTTGCTGATGAGCCTACGCTGATCCTGACTTGTGACATCGTAGAGCCTGCCACTATGCAAGGTTATGAACGTGACCCACGTTCTGTTGCCAAGCGCGCTGAAGAATATCTGAAGTCTACGGGTATCGCGGATACTGCTTACTTTGGTCCAGAGCCAGAGTTCTTCGTATTTGACGATGTTCGGTGGTCTGCCAACATGAGCGGTATGTCTTACAGTGTTGATTCAGAAGAAGCTGAATGGAACTCTGAAAAAGTTTATGAAGACGGTAACATTGGTCACCGACCTGGTCTGAAAGGTGGTTACTTCCCGGTTCCTCCAGTCGATTCTTTAAACGACTTGCGTGCGGCCATGTGCCTGGCGATGGAAGAAATGGGTGTTGAAGTTGAAGTTCATCACCACGAAGTTGCAACCGCTGGCCAGTGTGAAATCGGTACAGCATTTAACACGTTAACTAAACGTGCCGATCACAACCAGATTCTGAAATACTGTGTTCACAATGTTGCTCATATCTACGGTAAAACAGCGACATTTATGCCTAAACCACTAGTTGGTGATAACGGTAACGGTATGCACGTTCATCAGTCTTTAGCCAAAGATGGTCAAAACCTGTTCTCTGGTGATGAGTACGGTGGCCTGTCTGAAACTGCCCTGTACTATATCGGTGGTATCATCAAGCATGCTAAAGCACTGAATGCATTCACTAACTCTTCTACCAACTCTTATAAGCGTCTGGTTCCAGGTTTCGAAGCACCAGTTATGCTGGCATACTCTGCACGTAACCGTTCAGCTTCAATTCGTATACCTTTCGTATCTAATCCGAAGGCACGTCGTATCGAAGTACGGTTCCCGGATCCAACAGCTAACTCTTACCTGGCATTTGCTGCCATGTTAATGGCAGGCCTGGATGGTATCCAGAACAAGATTCACCCAGGTGAAGCAATGGATAAAGATCTGTATGACTTACCAGCGGAAGAAGCAGCAGCCATTCCACAGGTTTGTCACTCGTTTGATCAAGCTCTGGCTGAACTTGATGCCGACCGTGAGTTCTTGACGAAAGGTGATGTATTCACTGACGACATGATCGATGGCTTCATTGCCCTGAAAGAAGAAGAAGTTCAGCGCCTGCGTATGTCTACGCACCCGGTTGAATTTGATATGTATTACAGCTGCTAAGTTGTAACTACACATCGTGTGGTATTAACGCCTTGTTCGAAAGAGCAAGGCGTTTTTGTTTTTGCGGGCCGCAAAATTGAAATATGTACAAGTAGAGAGACCCAGCTACACATGGATTAAAACGGTAATGGGTAGTGTCGAGGCCTGCTATACGCACTATAATGGTGCATAATAATGATCCATTTTATATCTGGGCGCTCATCCGGTGTGAAGCGTGGCAGGTATATGAACGGGTGATTACATTCTGGCCTCAAAATATGTCATTAAGTTATTAATTTTTAAAGATATTTTTGGTTGAGAAAAATATTTATTAGTAGTTGGTAATTTTCGGCAAGACTGGTTTGTTTTTTGCAATTGAAAGGACATGCTTACTGCTATGGCACCACAACAAGACGTTCAGCACTGGGTTCTGGAAAACCTCACTACCACGGTGATGCTGTTTGATGCTTCTCTAAAGCTGGAATATATCAACCCGGCTGGCGAGACATTGTTGGCTGCCTCGGAAAGACATCTTGTTGGATTGCCAGTTACAGAGTTGCTGAAAACAGAAAACTCGCTGGAACATGAATTACATGAAACATTATTAAGCGGTCACCCGTTTACCCAGCACGAAGTAAATGTGGTTTTACCCCAGGGCGACGAGATAACCATTGATTTGACGGTCATTCCATTACGTGAACCGGATCAGCCGCCGGCTTTGTTGCTTGAACTTACTCAGCTGGATCGATTGTTACGTATTTCTCGAGATGAAAGCCGTGCATCTCAGCAGGTAGCAACGCAGCAAATTCTACGCGGCCTGGCGCATGAAG
Source organism: Gammaproteobacteria bacterium (assembly GCA_037388705.1). GTDB lineage: Bacteria > Pseudomonadota > Gammaproteobacteria > UBA6429 > Thiohalophilaceae > JARRJY01. Next base: position 7,987 of record JARRJY010000046.1, on the reverse strand, counting down.
TTAAAAATCCGTTGGGTGGTTTACGAGGTGCGGCACAGCTGCTGGAAAAACAGCTGGAAAGTGAAGAGTTAAGAGAATACACCAAGGTGATAATTGAAGAAGCGGATCGATTGCAGGCCCTGGTGAATCGTATTCTTGGTCCGAGTGGAGTGACACACAAACAGATCGTAAATATTCATTCGGTATTGGAACGTGTTCGTAGTGTCATGCTGGCTGAAACTCATAACACGGTAAATATACATCGAGATTATGATCCCAGTATTCCTGAAATCGAGGCAGATTCGGATCAGCTGATACAGGCAATATTAAATATTACACGTAATGCATACCAGGCACTGGATAAAAACGGGAACATAACGTTAAGAACACGTGTGCGTCGTAATTTTACCATCGGTCAAACCCACTATAAGTTAATTGCCTGTATCGAGATTATTGATGATGGCCCGGGAATTCCTGATGATTTAAAGGAAAAAATATTTTATCCAATGGTAACGGGTCGTGCGGAAGGTACAGGATTAGGTTTGTCGATTGCACAAACATTGGTACAGCAACATAACGGGTTAATTGAATGTGAGAGTGAACCTGGTAGAACAGTATTCTCCATATTAATTCCAATTGAACAGGAACAATGAAACGGTAAAACATTATGAGTAGTGAAAAAGTCTGGATAGTTGATGATGACCGTTCAATACGTTGGGTGCTTGAAAAAGCATTCAAACAGTCTGAAATGGATGTCAGTACTTTTGATAACGCGAATGATGCATTAAAAGCATTAAAGAAAGATGAACCTGATGTGATAATCAGCGATGTGCGTATGCCAGGTATGGATGGCATGGAAATGATGGATGAAATTCATCAACAGCATCCTGATCTTCCGGTCATTATTATTACTGCGCATACCGATCTGGACAGTGCGGTTTCAGCTTACCAGGAAGGTGCGTTTGAATATTTGCCTAAACCATTTGATGTGGATGAGGCGGTTGAATTAACACGTCGTGCTATAAGTCATCGTCGTGAAAGTGGCAGCAGCGAAGATGTGGTTGACACAAAAGATTCTGAAATCATAGGTGAAGCCCCCTCCATGCAGGAAGTGTTTCGTGCAATCGGTCGTTTATCACGTTCAAACATTACAGTATTAATCAACGGTGAATCAGGTACGGGTAAAGAACTGGTAGCCCATGCTTTACATAAACACAGTCCTCGCGCTGATAAACCATTTATTGCCTTAAATACAGCAGCGATTCCACGTGATTTGCTGGAGTCAGAATTATTTGGCCATGAAAAAGGTGCTTTTACCGGTGCACAAGCAGCGCGCCAGGGACGTTTTGAACAGGCCGATGGTGGTACCTTATTCCTGGATGAAATAGGTGATATGCCAGCCGAGTTGCAAACACGCCTGTTACGTGTACTGGCTGATGGAGAATTTTATCGTGTTGGCGGGCATCGGCCGGTAAAAGTTGACGTGAGAATAATTGCGGCGACACACCAGAATCTTGAAGATCGGGTAAAACAGGGTGATTTTCGTGAGGATTTATTCCATCGACTTAATGTCATCCGTATTCATATTCCATCTTTACGTGAACGTCGTGAAGATATTGCGATACTGGCAAACCATTTCCTTAAGTACGCTGCGGAAGATTTGAATACCGAGTTAAAAACACTGGACAAGGAAGTGGTGGAATATATGAGTCAGTTAGACTGGCCCGGGAATGTGCGTCAACTTGAAAACACCTGTCGCTGGTTAATGGTGATGGCTCCCGGCCAGGTGATCCATATGGATGACTTGCCACCCGAGTTACTGAAAAGCGAGAAGTCAACCAGTGCTTCGGGAGACTGGGTTGAGCTGTTACGTCGCTGGACAGAGCAAAAAATTGGTCAGGGTGAATCAGATATTCTTGATACCGCCATGCCACAGTTTGAAAAAGTGATGATCGAAACAGCGTTAAAACAAACCGGTGGGCGTCGCCAGGATGCTGCAAAATTATTGGGCTGGGGCAGAAACACTCTGACGCGTAAAATTAAAGAACTGGGTATGGAAAACAGTGTGTAAACATCATTATTGTTTAAGGGGCGTTGGTGTTCGTAACTTTCCCGGTATTGGCGTTGTAAACAATATTTCGTGATTTGTTTGCAGAATCATTTTTAAAGTAGGTGTAAGTACAGGTTGCTGTATTACCCGTTGCGAGATAACCATTTTTAATTACCTGTTCACCAGCCAGTATCCCGGGTGCGTGAGTGTTAATGGTTTGTTGCCATAACCTGACACATGCGCTATCCGAAATTTTGTTACCAGGTATATCATCACTGTCAGGCCAGCCATTGTTGTTAATGATCACCCGGGTCCCGTCTTTAAGTGTCACAGAATTCACTTCCGGGTTACCTCCCTGTGCCTGCCATTGCGCATGACGCAGTTCAACGGTGGCAGCAAATACACCACCTGCCCCGTCAACGGCTGATTGGTGAATGGCCTGGCTGGATTCGATAAAGCGAGGTAAGGCTGTTGCAGCCAGTATACCCAGGATCAATACCAGTACGATAAGTTCAACAAAAGTAAACGCGTGCTGTTTTTTCATCTTGCTATCACCTTTTTTTATTATTGTTGCGTGTTATCTGTGTTACCGGCCTGGTTGCGGTGCCGGAATACTATAGTTAGTTCTGTTTTTATTGCTCAGTCATTGAGTAGCAGGCTACCCACCAGCTGGGAAATGTTGGCCAGTTGGTGTCGCTCCATATAGTCCACCATGCCATCGTTAATCTTCTTGCAAATTAATGGGTCATAAAAAAGCGCAGTACCCACGCCAACGGCACTGGCCCCGGCGATGATAAATTCCAGGGCATCTTCTGCCGAGTTAATACCGCCCTGGCCGATAATGGGAATGTCATGCTCACGGCAGACCTGGTAGACCTGGTGTACCTTCAGCAGGGCAATGGGTTTGATGGCGGGCCCTGACAGACCACCCTGGTTGTTGCCGATAATGGTAGATCGGGACTCCGCGTCAATGGCCATGCCCATCATGGTGTTGATCACGGCAAACGCATCCGTACCCGCGTCAATACAGCGGCGGGCATTTTCTGCAATATCTGTCTGGTTGGGGGATAATTTGGTAATTAGTGGCTTGTTTGTCGCTTTTCGGCACGTTTCTACGACTTTTGCCGACATTTCCGGGTCATTACCAAATGCGACACCACCACATTTCACGTTTGGGCAGGAAATATTGATTTCCATGGCATCAATGGGAGAGTCATCAAAAATGCGCGTGACTTCATAATAGTCTTCGACGGTTGAGCCAGACAGGTTGGCAATGAAGCGTGTTTCGCCAAAATCCAGCTCCGGCAGGATTTTATTGACCACGTGTTCAGCGCCGGGATTTTGTAATCCAATCGCATTGAGCATACCCATTGGTGTTTCATATACCCGGTGCGGAGCATTCCCCAGGCGTGGTTCCGGGGTGGTACCTTTCAGGCAGATAGCACCCACATCTGTATTGGCAAAGCCTTCGACACGAGTGTATTCCTCACCAAAGCCGACACAACCCGACAGCAAGACCTGCGGTGAGTTAAATGTCATACCACAAAATTCAGTTTTCAGGCGTTCATCAAGTTTGTCTGTCATGGGTAAATTATGCGCGGGTGTATTTCATGTCACAAGCGCATAGTATATCGTTGTTGTCCTGACTTGTATTCGTAACTTTTATTTTTTAAGAGCAAATGTATGTTCAACATCGCCCTGTATGAGCCAGAAATTCCTCCCAATACGGGCAATATTATTCGACTCTGTGCCAACACCGGCTGCCAGTTGCACCTGATTCATCCACTGGGTTTTGAGCTGGATGATACGCGTCTCAGGCGTGCCGGGCTGGATTATCAGGAGTATACTAAAGTCAGGCAGCATGAAGATTTTGCCCATTTTATTACCGGGGTAGATCCTGCCCGAATTTTTGCTTTGTCGACCAAAGGTAAAAAAGGATTTTTCGATATGCAGTACCAGGAAGGTGATTCATTTTTATTTGGACCGGAAACGCGGGGCTTACCTGAAAATATACGTGAGCAGCTGGGAAGTAACCAGGTATTACGCATGCCCATGTTGCCGGATAGTCGCAGCCTGAACTTATCCAATACGGCAGCGATTGTTGTTTATGAAGCATGGCGTCAGCTTGGTTTTAAAGGCGCGATATAATCATCAAACAATGCTATTTATATAACAAAAATAATTTTCATGAACCTGAATAATTTTCTTACCAGCGGCCACCAGTTTAAAGAACACGAAAGTTACCTGGTTTTCAAGTACAGGGTATTGAATTCTTTCATGCTGGTGGCTGTTGTATTTGGCAGCCTGATTGGTTTTTTTGGCTACCTGGGTATCATGAAAATTGGCATGGTCCAGTTTGTTTCTAATTTTATTTATGCTGCGATTAATGTTCTTCTTTTATGGCAATTAAGAAGTAAAAAAGAAATTTTTAACAGGATTGCCTGGGTACAGGTGAGTATTTCCTGGTTATTGTTCCTGATTGCTCTTGTCACTGTCAGCAATGATGAATTTCGAATCATGTGGTTTTATGTGGCGGTTTATATTTCCTTTATGCTGCTGGGCACACAAGCCGGGATATATTTTACCATCTCATCAATCGCGGCAATAACGCTGGTCGATATTTATAGCGATCTGAATCTTTCCGAAACGGCCATTATGACAGCCACGCTTGGCCTGGTAGTGTTTGGTTTGTTAAGTCATGCCTACACCAGGCAAATGACAAGTTATGAAAACCAGTTAAACAAGCAAAAGAATGCCCTGGAAGATAGTATCAGGGAAATCAACGATGCGCTGGAAGGTGCCCATGCAGCAAGCCAGATTAAAAGCCTGTTTCTTGCCAACATGAGTCATGAAATACGTACCCCTATGAACGGAGTACTGAGCATGGTTCAGGTATTGCAAACCACACAGCTTGATACACAACAGCGCAGTTATATAAAAGCAATAGAACGTTCAAGCAAGACCCTGCTCACCCTGCTTGATGATCTGCTGGATCTTTCTCGAATTGAATCAGGCAGGCTGGATATTTCTAATAAGGAATTCAAAACATGGGATTGTCTTGAAGATGTTTTAACGCAGGTAGAACCGTTGTTTGAAGACAAGCCGCTTGGTTTTAGTATCGATGTCAGTAATGAACTACCAGGATACCTGATAGGTGATGAAGTCAGAATTAAACAGGTCATCGTTAACCTCATCAGTAATGCCGCCAAGTTTACCGATGAAGGTGAAGTAAAAGTTTCCGTAAGGGGGGAAGAAGTCGGTATAAATAATTATCACCTGAGCATTGAAGTGAGTGATACGGGTTCAGGCATTCCGGAAGATAAACAAAAAAGAATTTTTGAACCTTTTCAGCAGTTATCACCGGACCGTATTGCCAATAAAGGCGTCGGACTGGGGCTACCAATCTGTAAAAAGATCATTGAAGCCATGAAGGGAGAATTAAAAGTACAATCCGAGCCCGGTAAAGGCAGTACCTTTAGTATCGACCTGACATTACCGCTGGTGAAAGAACTGGATATAAAGAAAAAAGCAACGATTTCCAGTAGTGCACCGGAGTCGTTAAACATCTTGCTTGTCGATGATGATCAAATTAGTCGTCTGGCAGTAAAAACACTGTTATCCAATAAAAAACACAATGTCACTATTGCTGATAATGGTGCTGAGGCAATCCATTTCCTCGAGCAGGATTATGATTATGATGCCATTTTAATGGACGTGCATATGCCGGTGATGAACGGCGTGACTGCGACCAGGGTAATAAAAGAGCGCAAACTGACAGCTGCACCGGTTATCGGTATGACAGCCAGTGTAATGAATGATGAGCGTGAAAGTTACTTTGAAGCCGGTATGGATGCACTGGTTGAAAAACCGATTAATTTTGAAAACCTGATGGATATCATGCGGCGTAAAATTAGCTAATCAAAGTAGCCTATATAAAAGTATCGAATTGTGTAGCCTCTTTTAATACCAGCTGGGTAAAAGCATAGGCGGCGGGACTCAGGCGCTTGCCTTCACGTTGCACCATGTACCACTGTCGTTTCAAAGGAAAGCCCTGTACATCCAGTACGCATAGTTGCCCGGATGCCAGTTCAGCCTGAACGGTATGCAGTGACACCACACCCAGACCCAGGCCGGCTTCTACCGCCTGTTTGATTGCCTCGTTCTTGTTCATTTCCATAGCGACGTTAAAGGTATAACCATGCTCGGCAAGAAATTTTTCCAGTGCGCTTCGCGTACCGGAACCCTGTTCACGTCCGATCAATGATTCCTCCAGCAGTTGTTCGAGCGCAATGTCCGGTACACCTGAAAGCGAGTGACTGGTTGCCGCGATTACCACCAGCGGATTATCCATGAAGGGTTGCGCCGACAGATCATAACCCTCCGGTGGCTGTCCCATGATGGCAAGATCAACGCTGTTTTCGGTTAGGTGGCGCAACAGGGTTTCGCGATTGACCACGTTGAGGCTGATACGCACGTCCGGGTGCAGCGCGCGAAACAGCGCCATGAGTCGCGCGGTAAACACGCTGGCGGTACTGGCAGCCGATACGGTCAAAGTGCCGCCTTTCAGTCCCTGCAGATCCGCCAGGGAATGATCCAGGTTGGCAAGTTCGCGCTCGATGATACTGGCAGTACGTAGCGTGTCGCGACCTGCCTCGGTGAGATGGATGTGCTTGCCCATGTGCTCGAACAGGGGCAGGCTCAGCACACTTTCCAGCTGCTTGATTTGCATGGAAACAGCCGGCTGCGACAGGTGCAACTCGTTACTGGCACGGGAAAAACTTCCGCAGCGTGCCACGGCGCTGAGAATTTCCAGCTGGCGAAGCGTCAATTTCTGCATACTATAAGCAAAAGTTTGAGGTAATCCAATTTATTCTGAATATACCTTATAAACCACATAAGTTACAGTGGCATCCCAATTTTTTGAACCCAAGTATATTCGGAGGACAACATGGCACACGATCAATCCAGTCGTTACGCTAACCTCGACCTTACGGAAGCTGAGCTCGTCGCCGGTGGCCAGCATATCCTGGTCGCCTACAAAATGAAGCCCAAGGCAGGTTATGACTACCTTGCCACCGCTGCTCACTTTGCCGCGGAATCATCAACCGGTACCAACGTCGAAGTCAGCACCACTGATGATTTCACCAAGGGCGTGGACGCGCTTGTTTACCATATCGACGAAGCCAGTGAAGACATGCGCATTGCCTATCCACTGGAACTGTTCGATCGCAACGTTACTGACGGCCGTTTCATGATGGTCTCTTTCCTGACCCTGACCATTGGTAACAACCAGGGCATGGGTGATGTGGAACACGCCAAGATGATCGATTTCTACGTGCCGGAGCGCGCCATCCAGATGTTCGATGGTCCATCCAAGGATATTTCAGACCTGTGGCGTATCCTGGGTCGTCCGGTGAAAGATGGTGGCTATATCTCTGGCACCATTATCAAGCCGAAACTGGGCCTGCGCCCCGAGCCGTTTGCCAGGGCTGCCTATGAATTCTGGTTAGGCGGAGATTTCATCAAGAATGATGAACCACAAGGCAACCAGGTGTTTGCACCAATCAAGAAAACCCTGCCACTGGTATATGACGCCATGAAACGTGCCCAGGACGAAACCGGTGAAGCCAAGCTGTTTTCAATGAACATCACGGCTGATGATCACTTCGAGATGTGTGCCCGTGCTGATTTTGCACTGGAAACATTTGGTCCTGATGCCGACAAGCTGGCTTTCCTGGTGGATGGTTACGTGGGTGGTCCCGGCATGGTGACAACTGCACGTCGCCAGTACCCTAACCAGTACCTGCATTATCATCGTGCCGGTCATGGTGCGGTTACTTCGCCCAGCTCCAAGCGTGGTTACACCGCGTTTGTGCTGGCCAAGATGATAATGCAGGTACTGGTTAGGGTACTGGCGACGTGCAGTTGTCACCATGCCGGGACCACCCACGTAACCAT
>JARRJY010000045.1:0-31361 GCA_037388705.1 Gammaproteobacteria bacterium | reverse complement strand
CTGCATTAATTTTTTTAAAAACGATCAAATTAGGAATAATAATTATTTTAAGGAGATAAAGAATGAAAAAAATATCAGCAGTAACATTGTCAACACTATTGGCTTCCAGTATGTTTGCCAGCGGAGCGATGGCAGATAATTATTTGGGTGTGGGTGTTGGGTCAGCCGATCTTGAAGGATATGACGATTCCTCTTTTAAAATCTTTGGTGGTACCCGTAACGCTAACCTTGGATTTGAAGTCGCCTATCACGATTTTGGATCTATTGTTTCTTTACGAGTCGAGTACCAGGCATCAACACTAGATGTAGAAGGTGAGGATATTGACCTGGAAAACTGGTCAGTAGGTGCGACGTTTAAATTCTAGAACCAGGTAAAAGTTCTTTTTTACATTAAGGCCAGCTTAAAGCTGGCCTTTTTTATATAAAGAACAAGAATAAAAAGTGTTTTCTAAAGTGTATAGGCCTGGTGCAAGTCCGGGATTTTGATACTGGTATCTGTCAGTTGTGAAGCAAAAGATTGCATGGCTTCTTCATCACCATGTACCAGGAAAGTAATTTCTGGCGATCCGGTTTTGGCATGCCAGGCCAGTAGTTCATCCCGATCGGCATGGGCAGAAAACCCCCCGATGGTATAGATAGCCGCATTGACCGGGATCTCTTCCCGGAAAATTCGGACACTGTCAGCACCGTCTACGATGCGTCGGGCCAGCGTGCCCTGGGCGGCATAACCTACGAAAATAATACTCGATTCGTTGCGCCACAAATGTTGCTTGAGATGATGGCGTACCCGCCCACCGGTACACATACCTGATCCCGCCAGGATAATGGCGCCACCATGGATATTATTCAAGGCAATCGATTCTGATGTTTCCCGGGTGAAGTGCAAGCCGGGAACATGGAAAGGATCATCCTGCCTTGAGAAAAGCGTTGCCGTCTCCTTATCGTAACATTCAGGGTGACGCTCGAAGATTTCTGTCGCGGAGATTGCCATGGGCGAATCAAGAAACACCTGCGTACTACCCGGTAAACGACCATTTTCTACGCCTTCATGAAGATAAAACAGAATTTCCTGGGCACGTTCGAGTGCAAAGGTGGGAATAATGACATTGCCACCCCGTTTGAACGTATCTTCAATAGCTGAGTAAAGTTCTTCTATGGAAGGTTGTAATTGCTTGTGGAGTCTATCCCCGTAGGTGGTTTCCATGACAACGATATCAACTTTGGGAGGATTAGCCGGGTCTCGGAGGATAGGGCGTCCGTTGTAACCAAGATCGCCTGAGAAAAGCAAAGTACGCTTGTTACCATTCTCTTCTAGTTCAAGATGAATACAGGCTGAGCCAAGGATGTGACCGGCATCGATAAAGGTCGCAGTGATACCCTGGCTTAATTCCAGGCGCTCATGATAGTTCGCAACACGTCCGAAATGATCCAGGCTATTGAGTGTATCAAGCACCGTGTAAAGGGGGTCTATGAAATGCTTGTTATGGTTTTTGCTGCGCGCAGCGCGACGGTTATGATAGTGGGCTTCTTCCTCCTGCAGGTGTGCGGAATCCAGCATCACCAGCCGGGCCAGTTCGCGTGAAGCCGAGGTAGTAATGATTTCACCTTTAAAGCCACGCTTGGAAAGTAAGGGGATACGTCCACAATGATCCAGGTGGGCATGGGTTAGTAACAGGTAATCAATGCTTTCTGGATCAAAACCAAAATCATTGATATTTTCCTCCACCAGTTCCCGGCTGCCCTGGTATAAACCGCAATCAATAAGGATCCGTTTACCGGCACACTCTACCAGGTGACAGGAACCCGTAACATTGCGATCAGCGCCGTGAAATTCGATCTTCATCTTTGTCTTTCCCTGTAAGTTAAAAATGGTAATAGCGGGCTATAACAGTAATCATATGACAATATAATATGTTGGCATATCAACAACACATCATTATTCAGTTCATACGATGTCGAAACAACCAGCCTGCAAAACCTAACGTTATTAATGCAATAAGTATCATAGGCCAGTAATAGGGTAATAACATACTGGTCGTGTCACCTTCCAGGAACACACCGCGCAGGATGATCAGGAAATAGCGCAGTGGATCGAGATAAGTGATCAGTTGTACCACATAGGGCATGTTAGCGATTGGTGTTGCAAAACCTGACAATATGACGGCTGGCACCATAAACAGGAAAGCGCCGAGCATGCCTTGTTGCTGGTTCCTGGCAAGTGAAGAAATCATCAGGCCAATCCCGACACCAGAAAAGATAAAAAGGAACATACCGAGATATAACCCTGCAAGGCTTCCTCGTAAAGGCACCTCGAACCAGGCTGTTGCCATGAACAGGATGAATGAGCCTTCAACCAGGCCGATTAATATGCCTGGTATTGATTTACCAATCAGAATCTCCACGGGTCGTAGTGGTGTCACCAGTAACTGATCGAATGTACCCGCTTCACGTTCACGTGCGACAGACAGGGAAGTGACAATAGTGGTAATCACCAGTGTTAATAACCCAATGATACCTGGCACGATAAACCAGCGGGATTCGAAGTTGCTATTGAACCAGGGCCGAACTTTTACCGTAGCCGGTGGTGGTGGCTGGCCATTATGCCGGGCCCATTCAAGATTAAAATCGCGGATAATGTTTCTAAGGTAATCCTGTACCAGCAGGGCAGTGTTTGAATTTCTCCCATCAATAATGACCTGTACTTTTGCTGTTTGTCCCTGGTAAAGATCTGCACTGAAGCGCTGCGCAAGATGCAGGACGACAAGTACATCCTTGTCATCGATCAAAGGCGTAATTTGCTTTTCGTTTTCCAGGTAGCTATGCAGGTTAAAGTGGGGTGAGCCAATGATACGGGCCACCAGTTCACGGGAAGGCGCATTTCTATCCTCGTTATAAACAGCAACAGAGATATTATTCAGATCAAAGGTGGCGGCATAACCAAAAACCAGCAACTGAAGAATTGGTGGAACAACCAGTACTATACGGCTCTTCTTGTCCTTGAGGACGGCAAGCAATTCCTTGATGGTCAGTGCCAGGATGCGTTGCAATGCCATGTTAGTCCAGCCTTTTATGTGCCTTTGATCGTACTACACCAAGAAAAAACAACATCATCACCAACAGGGCAAGGCTATTGAACACCAGTATCTTCCAGATATCACCTGCCATAAAGACTGTCTGGAGGATCGCGACAAAATACCGGGCAGGGATGAGATGAGTAATCCACTGGATAATGTCAGGCATTGAGCCGATCTGAAACAGAAAGCCCGACAAAATAAAGGAGGGTAAAAAAGTCGCAACCAGTGCTATCTGCCCGGCCACGAACTGGCTGCGCGCGACGGTCGAGATCAGCAAACCCATACCCAGTGCCACCATCATGTAGAGAGCTGACGTGAGTGTTAATACCAGGAAAGAACCACGCAGGGGGACTTCGAATAACCAGACCGCCATGATGACACTGAGTAACATAGCGATCATACCGAGTGCAAAATAGGGCAACAGTTTGCCGAGCATGATTTCCCAGATACGCAGAGGCGTCACCATCAATGCTTCCATGGTGCCACGTTCCCATTCACGTGCGACCACCATGGAAGTTAGCATGGCGCCGGTAAGCGTCATAATAATGGCAATCAGTCCCGGCACCAGGAAGTTGCGACTTCGAACCGCCGCGTTGAACCAGATACGTGGTTCGAGTGCAACGGGAATTTTGAGTTCATGTCCATGCTCACGGGCATAACTCATCATCCAGTTTTGCCATACGCCTTCAATGTATCCCTCGGTGATTCTTGCCTGGTTGGCATTCACGCCATTAACATAGACACCAATCGGTGCATTACCGTTACCGAGTAAACGCGCGCTAAAATTACCGCGTAACCAGACAATACCATCGACATCATGTTCCAGTAATGCCCGTTCTGCCTGTTTAATATGCGGGTATGAAACAGGAATAAAATATTGAGATTGTTTAAATGCCCCAGTCAGGCTAGCCGTATTGGCATCAGCCTGGTCAACGACCAATGCCAGGCGAATATCTTTTGCATCCAGCGAGACACCATAACCAAATAATAAAAGCAGTAATACCGGCATGACAAAGGCAATAGCAATACTGGAGGGGTCACGCAGGATCTGCAGACTTTCCTTGCGAAACATGGCGCGTAATCGCAGGCGTGTGGCGGATGATAGCATCATGCAGCGTCTTCCTTGCCCTGTTCCCGAGTTTGGATCAGTCCAATAAAGGCATCCTCCATGCTGGGTGAAGGTAACTTTTCATTACGAAAACGGGCTTTCAATTCAGCCGGTGTCCCTTGTGCCAGCATTTCACCTTCAGCCATCACCACCAGGCGATCACAGTTATCTGCTTCAGCCATAAAGTGGGTCGTAACCAGGACAGTCACACCGGATTCAGCCAGGACGTTAATACGGTTCCAGAATTCGCGTCGTGCAATCGGGTCAACACCGGAAGTGGGCTCGTCGAGAAAGAGAATATCCGGTTTATGTAACAATGCCGCTGCCAGTGCCAGTCGCTGCTTGTAGCCTAATGGCAAATCACCGCTGCTGTTATTGATATAGTCCGACAATTCGAATGTTTCCAGGGCCCAGGCGATACGTTCTTTACGTTGTACACGGTCAAGACCATAAGCACTGGCAAAGAAATTGAGGTTTTCCTGTATTGTAAGGTTGGCGTAGAGGGAAAACCGTTGTGCCATGTAACCCAGGCGACTACGGGCACTTGCTGCCGCACGGCGCAGGTCACGATCCGCAACGGTAAGTTCACCGCTAGTGGCAGGTAATAGACCGCACAGCATACGAAAGGTGGTTGATTTACCTGCACCATTGGCACCCAGTAAACCAAATATTTCACCCCGCCTGACGTTAAAACTGATCCCCCTGACAGCGTAGAAGTCACCGAAGCATTTTTTAACGTTATTCACCTCGATCACTGTTTCGTCTGAGATTGTTTTTCTGTCTTGTACAGTTAATGATTGATGTATTACGGCCTGTTGTTTGATTAGTCTTGCGATAAAAGCATCTTCAAAAGTTGCCGCGACTGGCTCGATTATTAGATCATCAATATCTGTAAAGGTATTGTTAAGCTCAAGTGTGTTTGCTTCATGAGTGACAACACGTATCTTTTCATTGTCAATTGAAGCATCAATGATATCCGGAACTTTATGCAATCGACTTAGCAGGTTGCGTCGTGATAGTGATAGGGAATGTATATGATATGAACGATTTCGCATCGAATCACTAAAGTAACGGGGGGTGCCCTGATCAAGCACGCCTCCTTCATGCAGGAGAACAATATCATCACAACGCTCGGCTTCATCAAGGTAGGCAGTACTCAGGATAACGCTTACGCCTTCTTCATGAACCATTCTGTTTATTATTGTCCAGAGTTCATACCGGGATACCGGGTCCACACCCGCAGTGGGTTCATCCAGTAGTAACAGGCGCGGTGTTCCCAGCAGGGTACATGCCAGGCCAAGTTTCTGTTTCATTCCACCTGAAAGGTGTCCGGCCAGTCGTTTTGTGAATGGTTCAAGCGCTGTCATGCGCATCAGTTCTTTATAACGAACCGTACGTTGTTGCATTTCAACACCATGTAAATCGGCATAGAGATCCAGGTTTTCCTGGACACTAAGATCTTCATACAAACCAAAACGCTGCGGCATATAACCGACACTCGATTGCACTTGTAAGGGATGTTGTACAATGTCAATACCGAGTGCCTGGAGATCGCCGTTGTCGGGTAATAACAGGCCAGTCGCAAGACGCATCAATGTTGATTTACCGGCACCGTCCGGACCGATCAACCCGCATATTTGGCCAGCCTTTATTGTCAGGGTAATATTTTTTAAAGCGGTAATACGGGTTTTCCCGGCAGCAAACGTTTTCGTGACACCGTCTAATTCCAGTGCCGGGCTTGTATTCATTGCTGCTCTTCTCCTGGTTGTGAGCAACGTTCATCGGGCTTCACTTCAGCCGTCATTTTTTGATCAAGGGCAATATGTACCGTGGCAGGCATCCCCAGGCGTAACTCGAACTGTGGGTTACAGGCAAATACCCGTACCTGGTAAACAAGACGGGTACGTAGTTCAGGTGTTTCTATATTTTTCGGAGTGAATTCGGCGGTTGGTGAAATCGAGCCGATCCAGCCTTTATATACTTTGTCGGGATAACTATCTGTACTTATGGTAACAATAGCGCCGGGCTTGTTGTGGCCCAGGTATGTGTCCGGTAGATAGGTTCTTACCCAGACCGGGTTCATCAATGCCAGGGTGATAACCGGTGTCTGTGGATTAACAAAATCACCGACTTCTACAATACGTTCCCGAACAACACCACTGACGGGTGCATACAATTGTGCATCCTTGAGGACCTGGGCATGTTCCTGTAGAACTGCTTCGGCTGCTGCTACACGCGCCGTTGCTGCCCGACTTTTGCCCTTCGCTTCATCAACAGCTTCCGGGGAGGTTAGTTTGCGATCGAGTAAAGACTTGACACGTTGATAGGTGAGTTGCGCAACCTGTGCCTCTGCTTTTGTCGCGTTGAGTTCGGCCTGTGCCCGATCGTAGGCAGCCTGGAGACGTTCAGTGTGAAGGCGTGCCAGTAACTGACCGGCTTTTACCTTGTCACCTTCATCTACCAGGATTTCACTAACATGCTCGCTACCATTGAAAGCCAGCCGTACCTCGCGATGATCAACATTGCCATACAGGGTGAGTGATGTATCGTTTGCCTGGTCATTCCTTTTAACCTGCCACCAGTACGCACCTCCAGAGAGTATTGCAACGATTAGCAATATGATCAGTGGCTTTTTCTTCATGAGTAAAAAATCCTACGTTTTTCTTACTTATGACTTGATAAGCAACAACACCAGCTTAAAAGTATAGTAATGTTTTATTAAATAAAGATTAAGACCTGACGAAAGACGTGACATAAAACAGTATACTCTTTCTAAATCGTTAATTAAATCTCAGGGATGAGATTATCTTCCGTAACCAGGTGTTTTAAATATAGGTAAATAACTGTGAGATCATGATTCATTGCTGTGGACAGGAACGTAGTTGTACTGATGAACCTGTCTAAACATTGGCTGATTGCTAGTAGGTCACTTTATCGTTCATTAACTGACTCTGGCAAAAAACACTTTCACGAAAATTTTTCTTTGTTAATGCGATCCCGGTGATAACAACATGTTTTGCGACATTATCCCAGTTGATGCGACGAGTGTAGCCCGTTCCTTCATGTTGAAAATAATGATGGATATTGGAAACTTTCTTTTTTCCGCGTGTTTTGACGAATATTTTTTTCGTGTTGTTGATTATGTTTTTACACTGACTCTTGCTGGCTTTCTTAACCGGCATGCTCACCTTGATATCAATTGTTCCCTTGCGAGCATTAAACCGGGCACCAATCGTTGCGCCATGTAGGCCACGCTGGGGTCTGCTCAGGTTAGCGTTCATTTTTATAATACCGATATCCATCATGGTGACAGGTTCATTAGCAATAATATTTAACGCGTTACTTTTAGTCGCATGCGAGATAGCAGGTAAAAATGTCGATAAAATGAGGAAACCGGCAAGAAATCTCATGGTTATACCTTGGGGCTTTATTATTACTGACAAGTTTAGCATTATATTTTGTCCGGGATCAGGTACGGTAACAACGATTAACTAAATCATGACCCTGTTACCCGTCATCCCTGGTAGGGCCTGTACGTTATCCTGTCTATAAAGTTCAAGAGCCGGGCATTACTATGACGAAATTATATTTATGATATCCCGGTTACTTGTTGAGAACGGGTAATGACATGCATGAATCTTGATCTATAAGTAAAATGTTATACAAATCATAAAAAAGTATATATTTACTTATAGGCAAAAATCTACCTATTCTTCACCCGGTTAGACAATTTTATTCTTGGGTGAAGGAGGTGGTGACCATGCCTTTAGTAAATATGCGAGATATGCTGGATCATGCTTATCGTAATGGCTACGCGGTAGGTGGTTTTGACCTGGTAAGCCTGGATTTTCTTGAAGCGATCATGTCCGCGGCGGAAGCGAAACGCTCCCCGGTTATCCTGTCACTCGCCGAATCCCATTTTGAATATTACGATTTTGAACTGGCTATGGCCGCTGCCGAACTGGCTGCAAAACGCGCTTCGGTGCCAGTGGCTATCCATCTCGATCACGGGGCATCGTATGAGTCTGCTATTAAGGCAATTAATTCAGGTTGTAATGGTGTGATGGTAGACGCATCGCACGAAGCATTTGCCGGTAACGTGGCGGTCACTAAACAGATCGTAAACATGGCCCATGCCTGTGGTGTGCCGGTGGAAGGTGAACTGGGTTATGTCGCCGGGGTCGAAGGCGAAGATGCTGAAAAACATCCCGGTGAGGTGATTTATACCTCGGTGGCAGAAGCAAAAACATACGTTGAACAAACCGGCGTGGACTTTCTGGCAGTCTCCATTGGTACCGTGCATGGACGTATGAAAGGTGAGCCGGTACTGGATTTTGAACGCCTTCAACAAATTAATGAAGCACTAAAGATTCCGTTGGTTATTCATGGTGGTACCGGTTTAACGGAAGAGCAATTTTGCATGTTGATTGCAAATGGCGTTTCCAAGATTAATTATTACACGGCCCTGGCTGATGCAGCGGGCAATAAAATGCGAGAGAATGTTGCCGCTAATGATCGTTCCGGCTACACCGGTATCAGTCATGGTATACAGGATGCCATTCGATGCGAGGTAGAACGTTGTATGGTCAACTGGGGCTCAGCTGGACAAGCAGATGTTGTGCTTTCTGAAGCTGAAGCCTGGCAACCGGTACATCATGTGATTATTTATAACGTTGATATTGACGATGATACACAGGTAAGCAAAATGATGCAGGAAGGGGAAAACGTATTAAGTAAAATACCCGGGGTTCGACGCGTGATAACCGGGAAGGCTGTCCAGGAGGACGCCAACTATAAATTCTGCTGGTTAATTGAATTTGTACATGAAAACGTGATTGAGAGTTATCGTGAACATCCTGATCATGTAGCCTACGCAAACGAGAAATTCCGCCCTGTTGCCGGAGAACGTATCAGCACTGATTACAGGGAAAAATAATCTACCGGGAAAGGAGTTGTGGTGAAAACATTAACCATTTATGTCAACGAAGAAGCTGTTTATGAATACGATAGAGATACTCATCTTGAAGAAAGTCAGCTGGCGTTTCTCGATAAAATGGACAGAGATATGGGCCGTGGCATCAAGGTAAAAGGTGAACTGATCGCCAACCCGGATAAGAAACAACGCGCAAACTTTGTCGTAATGAACCTGATTAAAGCTATGAAACAGGATAATGACGCAATCATATCCGTCTCTTGTGCCTACCTGGCAAATCGCATACCAGCGCTAGTTGAAGTTCATGCAAACAAAAACAATGATGCAATGAATATTGATTTAATCGAGGAACATTAAGACTAAATACTCTTTAATCTTTGCACAATTGTAATTTGACGAATACACCTTGCTGGTGGCTAAAGTAAGCATGAAGTGCAAAAAAATTAGGCCAGTTATTGAAAACTTGCTTAAGGTCTGGAATTACATCACACAAAAAATGTGGATTAATGGGCGTTGAGTTACACTATTTGCAGAGTTAGACTGCATTAAGGTTTATCGGAGGTGTGCTCATGGCAAAACTGAAAATAAACGGAAAACTTGTCGACATCAATGTTGATGGTTCAACACCTTTACTCTGGGTGTTGCGGGAACAAATGGGGCTGACGGGTACCAAGTACAGTTGTGGCATTGGTGTCTGTGGTGCCTGTACCGTGCATGTCAATGGTCAGGCGGTACGCTCCTGTATCGTGCCTGTCTCTTCACTTAATGAATCCAAAGAAATAGTAACGATTGAAGGGTTATCTGCCGATAGCAGTCATCCGTTGCAACAAGCCTGGAAAGAGCTTGATGTACCACAGTGTGGTTATTGTCAGCCGGGTATGATCATGTCAGCCGCTGCACTCCTTAAAAATAATCCTGATCCCAGTGATGCGGATATTAATGCCAGCATCACTAACATCTGTCGTTGTGGCACGTTTACCCGGGTAAGAAAGGGCATTCACCTGGCCGTTGATATCAGTAAGCGCGGGAGGTCATGATGAAAAAAGAGATCATCAATGTTTCGCGTCGCGAGTTTTTCATCACCACGGGAAAAGTGGGCGCTGGTTTTACGCTCGGACTTTACCTGCCAGGCTGCAGTGAAAGTACCCAGGAAGCAACGCCTTCCACTGGTGCGACAACCGGGCCAGCGGTTAGTGAGCAACCATCCGAGGTGCCGGAAGTTAATGCATGGGTAGTGATAGAACCTGATGACACGGTAATCATTCGTATTGCACGTTCTGAAATGGGGCAGGGTACCCTGACCGGTCTTGCGCAAATGGTTGCTGAAGAACTGGAATGTGACTGGTCCAGGGTTACTACCGAGTACCCGACACCTGGACAGAATATTGCACGTGATAATGTTTGGCGCAGTTTTTCAACCGGTGGTAGCCAGGGAATTCGTGGCAGTCACCAGTACGTGCGCAAGGGTGGTGCGGTTGCCCGGCACATGTTAATTGAAGCGGCCGCCGAACAATGGGGTGTTCCGATGAAGGAGTGCACGGTTGCCGACAGCGTGATCACCCATGTGCCCAGTGGACGTACTACTACCTATGGCAAGGTCGCTACCCTCGCAGCCGAGTTATTTCCCCCTGAACATATTGAACTAAATGATCCCAAAGACTGGAAACTGATCGGTAAGCCGGTCAAGCGCCTGGATACCGACGATAAACTCAATGGTAAACAAATCTACGGTGCGGATCTTACCTTGCCCGGAATGCTGAATGCCGCTATCAAGGCCTGCCCGGTATTCGGCGGTAAGCTCAAGTCCTTTGATGATGCAAATGTCCGTATCATGCCCGGCGTGAAAAAAGTCGTCGCCGTGCAAGACAATGCCGTTGCCGTGGTGGCTGATACCTGGTGGCAGGCCAAGACAGCGCTGGATAAGTTATCTATTACCTGGGATATGGGAGCCAATGCCAAAGCAAGCAGTGCTTCGATCGAGAAGATGCTTGATGAAGGATTAACCTCGCAAGATAACGTGTTTGTGGGTAACAAAAATGGTGATGTGCAAAAGGCTGAAAAGGGCGCGGCAAAAACCATCGAAGCCACGTATGCCTATCCTTATCAGAACCACGCCACCATGGAACCCATGAATGCCACGGCGCTGTGGACAAAAGAGAAATGTGAAGTCTGGTGCCCCACGCAAAATGGCACCGCGGCTTTGGAGGCTGCCGCCGAGGCAGCCGGTTTGCCCATTAGCCAGTGTGATGTTTACAAGCTCCATCTTGGCGGTGGTTTTGGTCGTCGGGGTGCTTTCCATGATTTCGTCAAGCAGGCTGTTACCATTGCCAAGCAGATGCCCGGTACACCGATTAAATTATTGTGGAGCCGGGAAGAGGATATGGCACACGGTCATTACCATCCGATTACCAAGTGTAAACTGGTTGGCAGCCTGGACAACACGGGTAACCTAACTGGACTGCAGGTTCGCATTTCAGGCCAGTCCATTCTTGCCTCCGTCAACCCGCAATGGCTGGCAGAGAATGGTGCGGACATGATTACGTTTCAGGGACTGTTGCCCGATGGTGATCATGCTATCAGTTATTCAGTGCCGAATTTACTGGTAGAGCATGCCATGCGTAATCCACACGTGCCACCGGGATTCTGGCGCGGAGTGAATATCAACCAGAATGCTATATATATAGAATGCTTCATCGATGAGCTGGCCCATTCTGCCGGCAAGGATCCGCTGGAGTTTCGTCGCAAGTTAATGGCCAACCATCCCAAAAGCCTGGGTGTTCTGAATGCGGTTGCCGAAAAAGCTGGTTGGGGTAAACCTGCCGCCAAAGGAGTACATCGCGGCCTGGCGGTGATCAAGACGTTTGCCAGCTATGTCGCGGCATGTGCAGAAGTATCGGTGGATGATGGAAAACTTAAAATTCATCGTATCGTTGCGGCAACGGATCCTGGTTATGCCGTCAACCCGCAACAGATTGAAGCCCAGGTAGAAGGGTCTTTTGTGTTTGGACTATCTGCGTTACTTTACGGCGAATGTACGATTAAAGATGGTGCAGTTGAGCAAAGTAACTTTCACAATTATCCATCCATGCTGATCGAGGAGATGCCAAAGGTTGAAGTCATCGTGATGCCTTCGGGGGGATTCTGGGGTGGTATTGGTGAACCCACCATCGCGGTAGCTGCACCCGCGGTACTTAATGCGATTTTTGCTGCGACCGGAAAACGCATACGCCAGTTCCCGTTAAAGAATGTTGATCTGCGTGCGGGTTAACTGATGCAAAATATAAGTGCCGATCGGCAAGTTTTAGAAACAGCCCGGCAATGGCTTGAGCAAGGTCACCAGGTGGCTCTTGTTACGGTACTAAAAACCTGGGGTTCATCACCACGCCCGGCAGGTTCACTTATGATCATGCGACGTGATGGTATCCACAATGGCTCTGTATCCGGCGGCTGTGTGGAAGAAGACCTTGTGCAACGTTATCGCGATCAACATCTTAGCGATAGCTATCCAACACGTATTGATTATGGTGTGAAGCGTGAGGATGCGACGCGATTTGGTTTACCCTGCGGAGGTCGTCTTGAATTACTGGTTGAACAACTGGAAGAAGATTCGCTACAAGAACTGCTAAACGCTTTACAACATCAGCAACTGGTGGCCAGGCACGTAGATCTGCGCTCCGGCAAGGTCACCTTGCAACCTGCCAGGGGCGAGCAGGACTTTGTCTGCACGAATATCTATGTCCGTAAAATTTTTGGTCCACAATGGAACCTGTTATTAATCGGTGCCGGGCACCTTTCACAATACGTTTCCCAAATCGCCTTGATGCTGGGTTACCGGGTGATTGTGTGTGATCCGCGCGAGGAATATGCAAAGAACTGGCAAATCGAAGGCACCGAGTTAACAACCATGATGCCCGATGATGCTGTTCAGCAATATGCGCAACAACCAAGGAGTATCGTGGTGGCGTTAACACATGATCCCAAGCTGGATGATATGGCTTTGCTTGACGCGTTACAGTCACCAGCTTTTTACGTAGGTGCAATTGGCTCTCAGCGAAACTGTGAAGCACGTCGACAGAGATTGAAAATGATGGGCATTACCCCTGCACAGCTTCAACGCCTGCATGCCCCGGTCGGCCTGGCGATAGGTAGTCATACTCCACCGGAAATAGCGATATCGATTATGGCTGAAATTACCCAGCAACGTAACGTCGTGAGTGAATCATCCAGGCAATCAGTCAGCGCGGTATGAGCAGGTTACCGGTTGGTGTTTTGCTGGCTGCCGGCCAAAGCAAACGCTTTGGTAGTAATAAACTGTTACAACCTGTAAACAATATCCCGATGCTGCTTGTCTCAGCAAAAAAACTGCTGGACGTATTACCAGAGTCTGTTGCTGTTATTAACAAGACTTTAATGACGTATAAGCCGGAACTTGAACAACTGGGTATGAAAGTTGTTATCAATGAGCAGGCAGAACAGGGGATGGGAAGCAGTATTGCTCACGGGGTGAGCGCGAGCGAAGCCGCTTCCGGCTGGTTGATAGCATTAGCCGATATGCCATACATAAAAACGGAAACCATTTCCCTGCTGGCTGACAAACTCAAAGAGGGTGCCAGTATTGTTGCGCCGCAGTTTAATCAAAAACGTGGCCATCCGGTCGGATTTAACAAAAGCTATAAAGCGCAATTACTTGCATTACGTGGAGATGTTGGTGCGCGACATATTATTGCTCGTCACCAGGACCAGCTTGAATTAGTTACGATAAACGATCCAGGTGTGAGAACAGATATCGATAAACAGGATGATTTGCTTTGAGTAATTAATAGTGCTGTATTCAACCTGCTGTTTTTATCCAGGTAGAATCATATTAGTGTAAATAAGAGGGATAACTGTGAACAAATCCGTTTTACATATGCAAAGTCCTGACGAGGTTGAGGCTGTTTTCTATGAGGCGTTTATGCATGTTGATAAAAATGTGATGAAGGCACTCTGGGCAGAAGGTAACGTGGTATGTGTTCATCCTGGTTCGGGTGTTATTGTTGGCTATGAGGCCGTGGTTCGCAGCTGGGAGCATATTCTTGATAATTCCCAACCTTCCGAGATTCGTTATACACATACAAATAAAACCGTGACCGATGATATGGCTGTGCATATTGTTACGGAAGAGATCATGCATGAAGGTACGGTGATGGCCGTGGTCGTAGCAACAAATGTATACCGGAAGTTTACTCATGGCTGGCTAATGATTGAACATCACGGATCTGTTATACAACAGCAACGTCGAGGGGAGACGCTCCAGTAAATCTATCCACCGGCACCCTGATTCAATAATGGGTGCGGGCGATACCCAGTTTACTGATCAAAACCCGGCTGGTTTCTGGTATGGCCTGTGGCATGGCATTATTTCCGTCATTGCCCTGGTTATTCATATATTCAATGACAGCGTCCTGGTGTATGAAACACGTAATAGTGGTGGCTGGTATGATTTTGGATTTTTACTCGGGGTCATCATTATCTGGAGTGGTGGAAGTTGTCATATCTCGTGCAAATCAGCCGCTCAGAAAAAACGTGATGCTAAATGGGAAGAGATTGGTGAAAAAGTTGAGTTAAAGATCATGCGAAGATTAAAAGATTGGGCCGAGAATGAAAAAACCATGGCTGGTGATCAGGACTGGGAAGAGATAGGTGAGAAAGTCGAGAAAAAACTCAAACGCAAAATCCGTGAATGGGCAGAGAAAGACTAGGTTACGTTTAGGACAGTTATTTAATCATACGTGATATCAGCGGATGACTTGAATATCTTGTTGTTATCCTCGACTTCGCGCCACAGCTCAAGTTTCTGCATGGGGACACCACAATAGTCAAAAGGCTCGCCCATGGGATAAAAATCACGGTATGAATAGAAGTCTAGGCTGTCCACAGGGGCATTCAGCCACACCCTGTCCACTTTTAATGACCTGGCAACGTGCATAAGGTAGTCGACAATAACATGGGCTACTGAATTGGTTTCACGCCAGCCTTTCAGGATAGCAATCCTGCCGATATGTCCATCGTCATGAATGCAGCCGGTGCCAACAGGCTGGCCAGTTAGATCGTCATAAGCAACCACATGGTAGCGTTCTTCATCATCCTTGTGACGTAGAAAGTTCAGCGGCAGATGCTGCTCATCCATGAAAACCTTCTTGCGCGTACGCGTTATCTGGGAATGGGTATGTTCCCATTTACACAGATAAAAAGTGAGCTTGGAAAGTGACATAGTGCAACCTCAATGATGAAGTAATTAACTACCCAGTATAATTCTACTACGCCGGGCAAAAAGAAAAAGGGGGCCTGTGACTTATTTCAAAAACCACAACCTGGAAGAAATAGCATTAGAATCAATAGCTAACATATTGGAAGTAAAGGTAGTTATTGACTAAATGCCCTTATAAGTAGGAGCCGGATCATAAAGGCCATAATAAAATAGTTGTTAAATGACTATTGAAATTTTAATACTTGACCATAATAATCAGGTATTGGTTAATAAAGTCAGGAGGTAAAGCACAATGACTCTTCCAGAACGTGATGGCGATGGCTATCTTGTTGATATGAGCGCATGGACACCGGAAATTGCACAGGCAATGGCGGAGGCCGATGGCATTGAGCTTGATGACGAGCAATGGGAACAGATTAAAAAGGCACGCGAGTATTACGATGAATACAGCGTGGTGCCGCCGATTCGAAAGTTCTCCAAGTATCTCAAGGTGGACCAGAAGGAAATGTTCAAAAAATGGATGACGGGCCCGATGAAGCCGATCACCAAGTATGGTGGTTTACCTAAACCGACAGGTTGTGTATAAACAAGAGGCCCGGTAAACGCCGGGCCTCTTTCTATTTATACTGTTACACAGGTACATGATCTTATGCCAATACTCGCCATAAAAGAATTTCTACGCCTGGAAACAGCAAGTGGAATATTGCTGTTAATCGCTACGGCCCTTGCAATGATCGTAGTAAATTCACCCGTAAATTACTTGTATGATGCGTTGCTTGATATCCCTGTTGCTATCAGGTTTGGTGAGTTTGAAATTGCCAAACCCCTGTTGTTGTGGATTAATGATGGATTAATGGCCCTTTTCTTTTTTCTGATTGGCCTTGAAATAAAACGTGAAGTACTTGGTGGTGAGTTGTCTGAGCCTTCACGTATTGTTTTGCCAATTATTGCCGCGGTTGGTGGTATGGCTGTACCTGCTGTGATCTATGCCTATATAAACTGGGGGGATGCGACAGCCATAAAAGGTTGGGCGATTCCATCGGCAACCGATATTGCTTTTGCATTGGGCGTGCTTGCGCTACTAGGTAGCCGCATACCCAGCACGATCAAGTTGTTTTTAATGACGCTCGCCATCGCTGATGATCTGGGTGCAATTATTATTATTGCGTTGTTCTACTCGGCGGATTTATCGATATTGTCCTTGAGCGTAGCGAGCGGCGCAATTTTAGTTTTATACCTGATGATGCGTAAAGGAGTGCTGGCACTTGCCCCTTATTTGCTGGTTGGTCTTGTGTTATGGGCTGCGGTATTAAAGTCAGGTGTACATGCAACCTTGGCCGGTGTGATCACTGCCTTTTTTATCCCATACAAACGAATAGCGGGTGAAGAAAAAACACAGCTAGAAATATTGGAACATGATTTACACCCGGTCGTCGCTTTTGCCATTTTGCCATTATTTGCCTTTGCCAATACTGGAATATCCTTTGCAGGATTGACTATTGAATCATTTCTACACGGTGTCCCCCTGGGTATTGCTGCGGGATTATTTTTTGGCAACCAGATTGGGGTATTTGGATTGACCTGGTTAGCAATTAAATCAGGTGTTGCAGAACTGCCCAAGGGGGCTAACTGGCTTCAGATATATGGCGTTTCATTATTATGCGGAATTGGTTTTACCATGAGCCTGTTCATTAGTTCACTTGCTTTTGAGACGGCTGGGCCTGATTTCAAAGTAAAAAATATGCTAGAGAAAAATCAGGTAGCCCCGGAATTCAGTGCACCCAATCAATATGGTGATACCGTCAGCCTGTCTGATTTTAAAAACAGTAAGAATGTCGTGTTGTATTTCTATCCCAAGGATGACACACCAGGTTGCACCATTGAAGCTAACCAGTTTACCGAGTTGGCTAGTGAATTCGCCGATGTTGATACAGTTATACTGGGCGTGAGTAAAGATTCCTGTGAAAGTCACCAGGCTTTTATTGATAAGTATGGCCTCAAGGTAGACTTGCTTGCCGATACAAATGGTGAGCTTTGTGAAGCCTATGGTGTCTGGCAGGAAAAAGAGAAAAATGGTAATAAAAAAATGGGTATCGTTCGGTCCACGTTTGTGATTAATAAGGACGGTATCGTCATTGATGCACTCTATGGTGTAACCGCAGATGGTCATGCACAGGAAATACTGGAAAAAGTCAGCAAGCTGTAAAAAATATCAAGGGAAAGGAAAGCGAACTTCTTGCATGATCGCTCCTGTGAATTATGTTTTTGCCCGGATAATAGTTCGATGAATACATGGCAGGGAGAACGGCAACATTACTAATATATCAAGAATATGTAGTAAAAGACCGGTATAAAAAAATAGGTGCTATTAAGAATTCACGCTAAGCCGGATTCAAGAATTATAAGGTGCCGTGAGTGTATTCTTTTTAATTATTTTGCTTTTTTGTTTCAGGTGGTGTTTGCATAGATGCTGATTCCTGTTGAAACCGTATTGGGTTACAGTTCTGTATCGTGACTTTACCTTGAAGCAGGTTGCCGCGTGAATATTCCCTGAAATGACAGGTGTTGGTTTTGGGATCATAGTTTTCAATCCAGAGATTATCATCTTTCCAGGTAGCCGCAACGTGCAACTGGCCTTGGGGCACACTGAGGGTCATTACACCACCATAGCGTTTGACAAAAACCTGTTGAAAATGAAAGTAATAGGCCAACACACTTATCACCAGGACAACCAGGGCACTGATAAAGGCGGGCTTCCACTGTTCCAGCTTGTAACCAAAGCCGTACAAGGCGGCGGTGATCAGTAAAAAAACGAAAATCCAGTATAGATAGGTAACCATGATTTTTCCTGCCTGAACATTGTTTAGTTATCAAATAGTATACAAGTACTCTGGTATAACATAAATGTGCTAAAGTTAAAAAAATGAAACAGGCATTTCAAACAATAATGTTCTAATATAGTAATGGATGTAGTCAAACAACAGGTTTATGACTAAATTTTCAATTTGCAAGGTTGAAAAGCAGTTTTACAAAAAATGTGAAGATACAAAAGCATGGTATTGTCTTTTTATTTTTCCAGCTCTATGCTGACTTTTCCCGGGATGTTTTACGAGTAGGAGTAACAACAATGAAAAAAGCACTTCTGTATATTACGTCACTTGTTTTATTAATGATGAGTAATTTGTCGTATGCACAGCCATATGGCAGTTTTTATTACGGTGGCGCTATTGGTTCGGGAGACGTTGATGTTCCCGGGTATGATGATGCTGTTGTCTTTCGCTTTCAACTGGGACAAAAAAATGCCCCGACAGGATGGGAGTTCGGCGTATCATTTGGTAGCTATGATGTTACGGGTAGCGCCGGTTCAGCCAGCACGGATGTGACTGAAATGGACCTCAGTTTCATGGGCTATTTACCAATCGCACCGACCATTGACGTGTTTGGCAGGATTGGCGGGATGTACTGGAGTGCTGACGCTGTACTCTATGATACGTATATTGTCGGTTCGGATGATGGACTGGATCTTTTCTACGGTGCTGG
The DNA here is from genome assembly GCA_037388705.1 of Gammaproteobacteria bacterium. Taxonomy (GTDB): domain Bacteria; phylum Pseudomonadota; class Gammaproteobacteria; order UBA6429; family Thiohalophilaceae; genus JARRJY01. Next base: position 12,456 of record JARRJY010000045.1, on the reverse strand, counting down.
TTTTGATTTTGCCATGACTGACCGTCTGGATCTGCGTATTGAAATACAGGCATTGCCAGATGTGAGTGGTGCTGATATTACCCAGACATTAGTGGGACTGAATTATCGGCTGTATTAAAAAATATCCATACCTCTAAGATTAAGCATACTTGACATGTGATATTTTGAAATTAACCAAGACACTTTCAATTTTGTTTGGAGTGTCCTGGTTACAGGCCTGCAATTCAGTAAGTGGCCCGGTACATTTTTATACCGGGCAACCACGTTCAGGAAATGATACTGCTCGCCTAAAAGTACCGGCAGCTATTACAGTGACCAAGATTGATGGCAAGGAAGTCAAGGTCCCTTCGAAGGAGGAAGGCTTTTACGAGGTTTTCCTGTTGCCTGGTCTGCATCGTATTGATTTCAAGTATGAGCTGTCATGGGGTGATAATGTGAGTGGCATGTTAATCCATTCTGATGTGGTGGGTGTGGAAACCCGCTTATATGCCGGAAAGACGTATGACCTGGTTTATCGTGTTCCAGCCGATATGGAAGAAGCTTACGATATTGCTGCAGCCAGTGAGTTCAAAGCTCGCTTAGTCGAGCAGGGTACAGGGCGACAGGTAATGTCTCGCTCAGTATCCGAGCTGGATGAGTTCAGGCTCACTGCTGCAAATGAACAAGGCAATACGGATATTACCCCACAAGTAGTGGCTCCGGTTACTGCTGAGAAACCTGCCAGGATTTCTGCGCCAAAGGGGATAGATGCCGAGACAGCCGCACGCGAAGATGCAGTCAAGCGACTGAAATTCTGGTGGCTGATGGCAAACGAAATAGAGCGTCAACAATTCAGGGACTGGATGAAATCGGTTGATGCCATCAAGTAGACCATTCTTTCAAGCATGAAAAATAAAAATACCACGGAGAATTACGGCCGTATTGCCCGTTGGTTGCACTGGGGAACTGCCCTGTTATTTTTGTTGGCCTATTGTGCGGTATATTATCGTCACTGGTTTACCGAGAAACAGACACCGGAGAACATGCTTGCCTTGCAACTGCATTTGTCAGCCGGGATCAGTGTCGGCGTAATAGTTATCCTGCGGATTACCTGGCGCAATATGAATGTGTCTCCCACGTTAGAACCCGGACCGCGCTGGCAACACACACTTGCACACGGTGTGCACTATCTCTTGTACGCTGTTATGATCCTGATGCCGTTAACCGGCTACATTGGTACCGGTATTGCCACCGAGTATTTTTACCTGTTCCAGATCCCCAAGTTTGAAGAAACCTGGCTGTTTGAAGTATTTGTCTGGGATTACCTGGGGCTGACCTTTAAAGAGTTTGAAGAACCTGTAGATTTCTTTCACAAGGAAATTATGGGTGCCTGGCTGGTCTGGCTGCTTATTGTCGGACATGCTGTAGCCGCTTTTTACCATCACTTTAAATTAAAAGATCGTACCCTGCTTAAAATGCTACGTGGCGAATAAAACCCTTAACTGTTAAATTATCAAAGGGGTTTTATTCTGAAGCATGTGCCATCAGCCTGAGATAGGCTTCAATACGTTTTTCACGCGGCTCCGTATCATCTCCAAGATGCGCACAGGATTGTTGCTGGCAATATTGATTCCCTGTCAGGTAATTTAACACGATATTCGGGATATCATAATGGTGAATATCGTGATATCGGTGCACTTTCCCATTTTCGATTACCCCGAACAAGGTATAATACATGCCATCTTTATGCTCAGGTAAATAATCAAGTGCGTTATAAGTATTAGGCCCGTTACGCAAGGGTGGAACATGATCAGCAATAAATATAATCAGGCTGTCAGGATCAATACTCATTAATTCATTGACATACTTAGCGATAGCTTCAGAACGATAGTAAAACTGGTTGGTCGAACGCTGCAAATGATCGTCATTATAGGGTGATTGTGTGGTGATAATTTCAGGACGTTTGTTCTCATCGAGAATGTGTGGGGTATGCCCATATATTGTCATAATATAATTTAACAATGGTTGTTCAGGGTTTTGTGCCAGGTGTTTTTTAACAAACGCAAGGTTCTGCTCGAACAGATCACTGTCAAACAGGTAGTCTTCATTGCCAGGGTTGCCAACATGTAAATACGATTCCGAGGCGTTATAAAATTCTACGGGGAAATCCAGTTCGCTGAATCCTGTCCCCCTGTATCCCGCAATCGCATTAAAGAAGTTAGGCTTGTAGGCATTGGTAGCTACAGTACGATAGCCGATCTCTGTAAGCACGCCCGGCAGGCAGTAAGCGTTGCTGCCTGTAAACATGTTGAATTCAACACTACTCAGTTTTTCAAACGCTGGTACACCACACAAAACCTCGAACTCTGCCTGTGCCGTCGCACCACCAAATACCGGGGATTTGCTCAATCCCAGTTTGTGTTTGAATAATTGATCAAATGCCGGGTGTGCCGGTGATTTAGAAAAAGATAATTTTTTGAACATTCTTGGATCCAGGAAACTTTCCAGGACAACAAGGTGTATGTTACGGCCATTAAGGTTTTGTTTTAAACGGCTGATGTTCTCGGTGATTTGTTTTTTATAAGATTCACGTTCACGATACGGTAATATTGTTTCTAGTGCTGCCTGGCGTTGCGCTTCACGATATAACATCATCGAGATTCGACCATTTTGTTCTACACTCTTCGCATCAGAGTATTTCACAATATGATTGGAAAACTGTTCAAAGGCTTGTACAAAAGAGAGAGGACTGGTCAGCAACACGGCAATCAAAATTACCAACGGTGACCAGGCTAGTACAAGGGGCCTGTACTGCCTGATGTTAAGACGATGAATAATTAATGCTAGCGGCAAGATAAAAACAAGCGAAATCAGAATGGCAGAAAACAGGGGTATGATCTGAAGCAGTTCAGGCACTTCCGAGAAATTAATCAAACGAAAAACCTTGCCATAGATCATGAAAAAAACATCGTGTAACAAATAAAGCAGGAACAGGGGTAAGGCTGCAATAAACGGGCGAAATTTACCTGGTTTCATTGACAGGTAGATCAGGCTGTATAAATAGCAGACAAGAATTAACTCAAGCCATTGCTGGTAGAATTGCTGGTCTGGAAAGGTACCAATGCCGGTTATCAGGACTGAATATAAATACAGCCCTGACAGTAGCAGGCCCCACTTAAACAGCATGCGGGGCAGGTTGGAAGTTAGAAACAGGCGCATAGAATACGGTAATTCTTTGAAAAGAATGGCGATTTTGCGGGTTCTGTCATAAAACTGCAATATTTATTGTGATGTTTTATGATTCAGTTCTTATAAACCGGGCTGTCCAGGAACGACGCTCAATTACCAGTATTTCTAAAGGGCGCACGGCATGTTTCGATTGACCAACTACATTATCGGTATCGCGGTCACGTTGATCAGTCTTAGCCTTTGGGCATTGATTAATGAACCGGAAGAATCACCCGCCTGGCCGCAACGTGTTATGGGTTTTTCTTTTTCACCAATGCGCGCGGACTTTGAGCCTGAAGAAAAGAACTATCCCAGTGTCGAGGATATCGAGCAGGACATTAAGTTGCTGGCTGGCAAGACAGTTGCAATTCGTACGTATACGGTTGAAGACACCCTGGGTGAGATTCCAGCGATTGCCCGCAAGTACAATTTAAATGTCTGTCTTGGTGCATGGCTGGATGAAGATAAAGAAGATAACGCGGTTGAGTTTCCAAAATTTATTCGTGTAGCAAGACATAATCCCAACATCGTCCGTGCCATTATCGGAAATGAAACACAGTTACATGGCATGCTCAAGCTTGATGAATTAATCAACTATTTAGAAGAAGCAAGAGAAAAACTCTGGATCCCGGTAAGCACAGCGGAACCGGCCCATATATGGTTAAAGCACCCGGAACTGGTGAAACATGTAGATTTCATCGCGGTACAGATCCTCCCATACTGGGAAGGCAAGGATGTTAAGCACGCTGTAGATCACGTATTTGGTGTTGTCAAAAAACTCAGGGAAACCTATCCCGGCAAACCAGTCATCATCTCTGAAGTCGGCTGGCCAAGTAACGGGCGTACTCGCCAAGAGCGAGAACCCCCGCCCGATCGACCTCGCCAGTCTGCCGTCGCGTCCAAGGCTAACCAGGCCATGTTCCTGCGAAATTTCCTGGCCCGGGTACCCAATGAAAACGTGGTTTATTACATCATGGAAGCCTTTGACCAACCATGGAAAAAAGAATTCGAAGGCGCCGTGGGTGCCTACTGGGGTGTCTATAATTCCAACCGTGAAGCCAAGTTTGAATTTATCCAGCCTATCGTGCCGATTCCAAACTGGAGAGTACTGGCCGGTATTTCAATCGTGCTGGCTATCATTACTTTTGCATTGTTGTTGATTGATAGCAGTACTTTACGTGGCCATGGTCGTAGTTTCCTGGCATTGATCAGTTATTTTGCGGCTACGGCTGTAGTCTGGATCGTTTACGAATATACCAGTTTATATTTAACTGTCGGTTCCATCATTATTGGTATTTTGCTGGTATTTGGCATGGTCGGTATTCTCGCCGTGTTGCTGGCAGAAGCCCATGAGTGGGCAGAAGCCATTTGGTACAAGAAGCGTCACAGGCTACCGGATTTAAAATCGGCTGCTGACGGCTATTTTCCAAAAGTGTCTATCCATGTTCCAGCCTATAACGAACCACCTGAAATGTTACGTGAAACGTTGACAGCACTTGCACATCTTGATTACCCGGATTATGAAGTGCTGGTCATCGATAATAACACCAAGGATGCGGCAGTTTGGCAACCTTTGCAGGCAATCTGTGATGAACTGGGATCGCGATTTCATTTTTATCACGTGGATCCATTAGCCGGTTTCAAAGCAGGGGCACTTAACTATGCGATGGAAAAAACCGCCAGTGATGCTGAACTTATTGCAGTCATTGATAGTGACTACGTGGTGTCACCTGAATGGTTGCGGGACCTGGTACCTCAGTTTGAAAACGAACGTGTTGCCATTGTACAGGCTCCACAGGATTACCGTGACCAGGAACAAAGTATCTTCAAATCAATGTGTTACTCGGAGTATCGCGGTTTCTTTTTTATAGGCATGGTTACTCGCAACGAACGCAATGCCATTATTCAACATGGCACCATGACCTTGATACGCAAATCAGTATTACAGGAGGTTAACGGGTGGGCCGAATGGTGTATCACGGAAGATGCCGAGCTGGGCTTTCGTATCTTCGAAAATGGATACGAGGCCATCTATACACCGACCAGTTACGGTAAAGGACTGATGCCGGATACGTTTAATGATTACAAGCTACAACGATATCGTTGGGCATATGGAGCAGTCCAGATTCTTAAACGTCATTTACGATCGTTACTGGGCCGGGAAAAATCCAGGCTGACTAATGGTCAGCGCTATCACTTTGTTGCCGGTTGGCTACCGTGGTTTGCTGATAGTGTAAACCTGTTTTTTACTCTTGCAGCCATCACCTGGTCAGCCGGCATGATGCTGTTCCCAAGGCAGGTTGACCCACCGCTGATTATCTTTGCCATTTTGCCGCTTTCCCTGTTTTGTTTCAAAATGGCAAAAATTATTTATCTTTACAGAACAACGGTCAACGTATCGTTAAAACACACGATTTTCGCGGCAATTGCCGGGCTTGCGCTATCACACACGATCGCGGTTGCAGTGGCCTTCGGCTTTTTAACCAGCAATAAACCATTTTTCAGAACACCAAAAATGAAAAATCCGAACCGGATTTTCAGAGCGGTTATAGATGCGCGTTGGGAGATTCTGTTTGCAGCAGTCCTGTGGGGTTCAGCATACGGGGTATGGATCATGCAGGAAGAGGGTGGTCTTGATTTAAAATTCTGGATGGGATTGTTGTTAATCCAGTCATTATCCTATGTGGCAGCAATCTTCATGGCGTTTATTAGCGGAATGCAAACCCTTCACCCTCACCAGGGTGAAAACGAGTTGTTACAGGCTGATTAAGTAAAATACCTATCAAGTTAAAATTCTTTCCGTTTAAGGACAACAAAGGTCTTGAACTGTAAAGTTCTGGTGATCCAGCCCGATATATCACATTAGAAAAAGGGATTTTAACAATCCTCATGGATGTACTGGACATCGAGTTATCCAACATCTATTATTTTAAAACACATACAAATAGTAATGATATTAAGTCGGCGGGTATTTTTTATACCTGGTCGTCATCAGTGAGAACGGACAGGGAACTCTAATGAAAAGAATTATATTTGTTTTATTTCTTCTTCAGGCGAATTTGGCATCAGCGTTAGATCTGCAAAAGGATGTGCTGGACAGGGTATTTGCCGCCACCTATGAAGTAGTCGTAGCCAAGCCAACCACGGAAACCGTTGAGTATGAGCGTGAGCTACCCCTGCACCTGCTGCCATACCAGTATCGGGTAGATAAATATTACTCGATAGGTAGTGCATTCCGTATCGAGGGTAACAAGTTTATTTCAGCGGCACATGTATTTAACCTGGGGTTTGCCAGCCAGGATGAAAACATGGGGTTACGCGACGGTAACGGTAACGTTTATCCCATAGACCAGGTCTACAAATATTCCAAGTCCAGGGATTTTATTGTTTTCACGGTAAAAGGGATTGAAAAAGGTAAAAGCCTGCAGATTAATACTGAATATTCGAAAAACAACCAGGTATATGCGGTGGGTAATGCCCTTGGAGAAGGGGTTGTCATTCGTGATGGCCTGTATACATCTGACACACCGGAAGAAAATGCTGGTGAATGGAACTGGATACGTTTCTCAGCAGCGGCCTCACCAGGGAACAGTGGGGGCCCATTACTGGATGATAAGGGAAATGTTGTTGGTGTCGTACTGCGTAAATCAAAAAATGAAAACCTGAATTATGCATTGCCTATCAAGGAGGTAATGACATTCAAGGAAGTGGCTATGATCAAGTCCGATACCATGCGCTACAAGTATGATTTCACCGATGATACCTACAGTTTTAAATACCACCGTAGTCATGATTTACCAATGGATATCAAAGAAATTGATGAAACACTACAAAAAGATTACCTGGAGATTTTTTCCAAGGCAGCCGACGACTTTCTTAAAGAACATGAAAAGCGGCTGTTCCCTAATGATAAAGGTTCAATACCTATTTTATATAACCGGGTAACCGCGTTTTTTCCTAATGTCATTATGAAAGGTAATGATGATATCTGGGATACATTTCGACCTAAAAACATCAGTGCTTCAGATACCGGCAATGGTGGTCGTGTTGAATTTGGTAAAATGGGACATTTCTTCTATCTAAAAGTAAAACGTCCTGAAAATGTCGATTTTAATAGATATTATTCAGACTCAAAATTTTTAATGGATCAGATCCTTAAGGGTATTGGGTATAGTCGCCCGATTGGCGGCGAAAAAATACGCGTTGTATCTATGGGGAAATCCATCGAAGACCGTATTCACGAGGATGATTATGGAAGAAAATGGCAGGTGAGAAACTGGTTGGTCAGTTTTAGTGATGAAAAATTTGTTATGTATGCACTACCAACACCGGATGGCTATGCCGTGATGTTATCTATTACAAATACCGGTAATGCAGATTACATGGAAATTGATATGAAGGTTATTGCGAATAATCTCTATCTTAGCTATTACGGTACCCTGGATGACTGGAAAAACTTCATAAAACTGGATGATATTACGCCTGAGTTTATGAATGATATTTCTATTGAAACAGATAAAAAGTCATATATAGAGTATAAGGATGATGATTTTATTTTTCGTGCTGACAAAAATAACATGAAAGTCAGTGACAAGAGCGATATCCAGTTACGTTGTTCTTATTTCTTTGAAGATGGTAAGGTTGTATGGAAGCCAACCATGGTCGTGTTTGGAGAAAACAAAAATGCTAACGATTATGCATCGGTTAGTCGAAATCCAAAACCACCGGAGTCTCTGGATGAGCGTTACCGTAAGCGCTGGGATTATATCGTTGAACAACGCTCTCCTTATAATGCGAAAGCCTATATCAACGACCAGACAACCAATATTACTTTACTCAAGGCAAAAGATAACAGTACGTTACAAAATAACGATGTCATCTATGCGATATCCTGGCATGAGTCAGGCAAGATTAGTGATGATATTATGCGGACCAAGGTAAAAAGCCTTTATTCCAACTTTAGAATTGTAGATTAGGTTGTTCGATTAGAGAGTCAGGCTTTTTGCCTGACTCAATTTTAGTTTTCTTATTGAGCGGTTGAAAAACCCGCATCCAGCCAGCCCTGTGTGCCACCATCAATAAACTGTACATTATTATAGCCGCGCTGTTTAAGGACGTGTGCCGCAAGGGCACCCATGGGCCCCGCCTGGCAGGTGGTAATAATGGAACGGGAGCGGTCAGAGAGCTCGCCTGGCAGTTCACTTTCACTCAGTTCGCTTAAAGGAATATTGAGTGCACCGGGGATGATGCCCGTCGATGAATGAATGTCAGAGGCATTACGCGGATCGATAAATACGACATCTGGATCGCGTTCCTTGTATTCATTGGCTTGCTGCGGGCTGACTGCCGCTACAGCGGCCCTGGCTTCCGCTAACCTTTGTTCGAATGATTTTTCCATGATTTTCTCCTTTTCATCAAATGGCAATGGACCTAAAACGGAGCGTCCTTGCTCTTTCCCTTAGTCATACGTTTTAGTGTTCAATTTTATAGTTACTCACCATAATAAGACGCATGGCGAAGAAATCAGGTCCCGCAATTTTGACATTTTTGATTATTTCCCCGGTCTTTTATACCAGTAACCGCAAGCCCGCTTGATGCGTGCGAAAAAAGGAAACAGGAAAATCAGGATTAATAATGCTAAGTGATGGATGTGGCTATATCAGTTCAGTTTTCGTCCGGATGAATATTTTGTTGGTGCAGGCATCTGGCGTCCTGATTAAGCAGCACTTCGAAATATCCGAAATGCTATCGTGGCGCGAGAAAAGATCTGGCTCTCTGCCGTTAACAATCAAAATTTTCGACAATATATTGAATTACGTGGTGATTCTTTGCAGAGACCACCACGTGGTTATAAAAAAAGAACATCCATTAATTGAAGATCTTAAGCGCAAGGATTTTATTGCTATCTTCCACTGGAGGATAATACGGTATTATCACCTGGTTTCAAGCATGTCGTTATTGTTCACTTTAGTACATCTGAACCTTACATGCATTTCTTATGCAAGGCATTGAACCTCAGATATTGATGTAAATATGTATCGCCTGGTTACACTATCGTGTTTCGCTACTTATAATTCATCTATTACAATACGTAGTCGTTTTTGCAATGATTCTGGCGTATCACTTTTACCGGACTCTTTCATGCGCTGGTTAATCTTGCGTTCCATCTGGGCACGAGAATAACAGCTTTTACAATGTGAAAGGTGATGCTCGATGTTAGCCAGATCGACCTTATTAGTTATCTCGTCATTGAGATAGGCATAAAGATGATCAAACGCCTCCAGGCAATCAATCTCGTCTACTTCTGGTTTGTCGGATTCGTTTGTCATGCTTTACACTCCATCATGATTTCATTGGTAATAAGTCCGGCATCTTGTGCATGGTGCCAGAGTGCTTTTTGTAGCAGTGTACGGCCCCGGTTCATTCGAGAACGTACCGTGCCGGGTGATATTTCAAGAACTTCTGCTGTTTCATCGTAGGATAATCCTTCGACATTAATCAGTAACACGGTTATGCGAAACATCTCTGGCAGGCTCTCAATAGCCTTCATGATATCTTCACCTAGCAGGTTGTTAGTGAATTCATGTTCCGGATTGGCCCACCAGTTTAAAAATTCATTGGGTTGTTCTATCAACAAGGTAGCAACCTGTTGCCCATCATCCCCGGTTGAAAGCTCATCGTAAGTTGTTTCAACCGGGCGGACCGACTTTTTTCGGTAATCACTGATAAAACGGTTGTGCAGTATGCGAAAGATCCAGGGGCGAAAGCGATTACGGTCATTCAGCGTGTTGACCGCCGACCAGGCTTTGACCACAGAATCTGCAACCAGATCTTCAGCATCGGCAGGATTCCGTGTCAGTCGCAGGGCAAGTGCATACAGCGAGTCCATATTCTGCTCGATACAGTTACTGAAATACTCCTTTAATTCATTGCTCCCAGCCATGGTTTACCCTGTTGTTATCTGTTTCCGTCAGAAGAGTGACTTTTATTTTCATTCTTAATAATAATAGACGCAAAAATTGGCCCGTAGGTCCCGCAATTTCATGAATTTTAGGACCTGCGGGCAACGCGGATTAGAAAGTGATGGTTTTTGCTCCTTCACTCACTACCCCCAGCATGGAAGTAGAGCCTGCCAGGACCGCGCCATCAATCAGGTTTTCCTCTTCATAGCCACGAACCTTGGCACAAGGAGGGCACACCATGATCTGACCACCACTTTCAATAACATTTTGCATCATATCGGTAACTGGTGGATCCAGTGGATTCAGGCGGGCATGATCAGCGGCCCCTTTGCGTGCCCAGTCAGCACCAGCACTTACCAGGAACATGGTGACTTCATAACCTGAAGCGATACCTCCGTTAGCAACACTCCATGCTACTGATGATCGTTCATCATCGCAGCCTCGTGTAACAATGACTACCAGTTTTTTTGATTCAGACATAACATTCTCCTTTTGTTAATGAATAAGAAACTTCGTTAATAATAAAGACGCAACCAAGAAGATTCAGGTCCTGAAAATCAGAAAATTTTTCGATTTTGCAGGTTTTGTAATTGTCCCGGTATTGTTTCCTTGTTTTTCTTCATGCATTCAATCCAGTCATTCTGCTCGTTGATGAACCTGGCGGTTTCTTCCAGATCCAGTGATTTCTTTATATCAATAAATGGAAAGAAAGCGTGCAGCGAGAAGGCAACAACGCTGTTTAGTAAACGCATTGCTATACCCAATGCAAATTCCATATGTTCAAAGTAACTTACGCCCTGTTGTTGTGGATGATCAGTAAAAATATTCATAGCATATCTCCCTGTTATTATTTAAGACGTAATTGCCTGCAAATAGGTCCTATTAAAACTGGATTCAATAATATTTTTTTAAAGCGGGGCCAGGTAGCACACTATTTTTTCTGATCCTGATCGTTTTGTAATTAACTAATTATTAACAGTAGGGCACATTATTATGTAATGACATACCAGGATTATCGTGATGGTGGTTTAATCCTGATCTCCCATTTAAAAAGTAGTACACAGTAAAAAGCGCCCGGCAGAGTGAAGTTAACGGCAGATTAGTTTTTGGGGATAGATGTGGTGTCAGAAAATTCTTGGCAAGCCGGGGGAAGTAGGATATCAAACAGGTTTTGATAACATTGCCGAGTCTTCAGATGGTCGTTCATCATGATCGAAGACAACAAGCCTTCTGATATCCGGTTTGTCAGTAAAAAGGCGGATGATATTCGATATACCAAGAAAGAGGAACTGTTAGCCTCACTGACTGGTCCTGGGTCTGAAGGCACGGGTATTTATTACAGTCAATTCGATCCAGGCACACTGTATATGTATGTCCAGCATTCTGCAGCAGAGGATGGTGATGGCACATGGACAATTACTGGCAATCGACGTGGCTAGCATCATGAGTAATCAATAAGATGTTACACGCTCGATATCGAAATCGATGGGTAGAAGTGTGGGTAAATGACCCGGTAAAAAAAGAGGCCAGCAAATGCTGGCCGTTTATCATGTGCGGGACAAATTATTTTATGAGTTTCGACGAAAACCCATAAAGCCAAGTAAGGCTGTACCAAACAGGAATATCGCGCCGGGCAGAGGTACCGTAGAAACATCGATTGCAGCAATTGCATAGTCACTGAAAAAGTCATCATAGCCAGAAAAAACAATAGATGACATGCCCTGACCACTGAAGTTGGTAGAAAAGAACCCGCCTGGGTTGTTTATCCCTAATGACCAGTACGTGATACCATTAATGACGGCTTTTTCGCCTATATCAAGAAAACTACCACTTGCACTCGTTCCACTTTCATATCCAAACAAATCCAGCAAGTAGATATTATTCACATTGACCGCTGAGCCAAAGGAAACGGTAATAGACTGGGCTACAGCGGTATTGCCCTGTTCAGAAATTTCATCATTACCGATCCCAATACCATCACCATCACATGACAGGCCGTGCATAGCCTGACCCGCGAGGCAGCCACCGTTGTCCCAGGCATTAAAGGTCATAAGTCCACCTGTTGAACTGAGACTGACATTTCCACTGGTTACAGCGCTCGAGCCTTCAACAATTGACCAGCTTCTATCGGTAAAATCAACCAGAGTTGCCTGCGAGGTGATGGGTAATATTAAAATAGCCAGTACGATGAATATTCTTCTTAGCATGATTTTTCCCCTCGAAAATCCATTTATAATAAAAACATTCTACTCCTGCACGTCACAAGCCTCATATAGCCTGATAGGGC
>JARRJY010000044.1:0-17354 GCA_037388705.1 Gammaproteobacteria bacterium | reverse complement strand
CATATCCAGTTTGCTGATTTATTTATCAGTGGTTCAACCGGTCCATTACATATTGCCGGTGCACTTGATGTACCAACAGCTGCATTTTATCCAAGACGTCGCTCGGCAACGCCGTTACGCTGGCAAACCCTTAACTCGGAAGCCAGGCGTCTGGCATTCACCCCGGCAGAAGATGCTGAAGAAACTGATGTCAGTGCCATTGATGTTGAAGCCGCTACCAGGCAGATAAACAGCCAGTATTTTCCTGGCTAGCTATTACTTGCTACCAGCCTGCTCACGCCAACGGGTAAATAATACCTTGTTATATTTTACAAATGCATGCATGCCGGACAGGATAGAAACAACAAGACCGGCATAACCATCAAGAAAACCACGTTTAATAATATACAGCTTGATAAACGTTGCCAGGCCATGGCTCCATGGGCTCAACACGGAAACCCGCTTGCCACGTTTGATAATTTCCTGGGCACCAATTTCGGTAAAGTTATCCAGCGTCCTGATATGTTCCGAAATACTATTGAAGGAAAAATGTTGTAAGTCACCAGCCAGTGTCACGATGTTACTACCATCCACCTCAACGCGATCATGGGGATTGACGCCACCCCACCTGGCCGTGTGTTTGTTAAACAGGCGCACTTTGAAGTCCGGGTACCAGCAATGGTTCAACCAGCGGTAAACATAGAATGTCTTCCTTGCCATACGATAGGCATCAGCCTCATCCAGACGATCCGTGATTGATAGTATCGAGTTACTCAGTTTCTCTGTCAGGCGCTCATCACAATCAAGACTCAGTATCCAGTCATGGCTGGCTTTACTGACAGCAAGATTTTTTTGCTCTATATGGCCAAGGAATTCCTGGTCGTATATCTTGTCGGTATACTTGCTGGCAATTTGTTTGGTTTTATCGGTGCTTAACGAGTCAACCACGATGATCTCATCCACCACGCCCTGCAAACTTTTCAGGCAGTCTTCAATCTTCTGCTCTTCATTAAAAGAGATAATACAGGCGCTTATCTTTGGCATGATTTTTATTATTTAACCAGGTTATTCAAACTATTATATACCATCCCCGGTGATATATTTTTCAAACAATCAGTATGTCCCAGCGGACAGTCTCGTTTAAAACACGGGCTACATTCCAGATCAAGATATTCAATTCTCGCCTTGTCAGTCAGTGGCGGCGTGTATTCCGGGGTGGACGAACCATAAATTGCTACCAAGGGGATATCCACTGCCGCGGCAATATGCATAAGCCCTGAATCATTGGTAACTGCCAGCTTGCAAACCGATAAAAGATCAATTGTATCTTCCAGCCTTGTTTTACCACACAGGTTTATCGCCTGGTTATCCTTGCCAATTGTTTCTGCAGCCGTTTTATCTTTTTCCGAGCCCATCACCCATACATGGTAATCCTGCTGTGTTAACTGCCCAGCCAGCTCCGCGTAATATTCAAGCGGCCAGCGCTTGGCTTCACCGTATTCAGCTCCGGGCATCAGGGCAATCACGGGTTTATCCAGGTTTAAAGCAAGCTGGTCCAGTAACCGGTGTAAGTTTTCTTTATCGATATCTAAAGAAGGAAAAGGTACTGATGGAGGTTGTGGCGCATTGCTATCCAGCCCCAGCGCCACATAGCGTTGTGCGGTTTGGCGTAATACCGATTTATCCAGCTCACGCATGTCATTGATAACGCCATAACGCATTTCACCACGGTAACCGGTTCGTTGTTTAGCCCTGGCAAAAAAAGGAACCAGGGCTGCCTTGAATGAGCGAGGGGTAACAATGGCCTGGTCATACTTTTTGCTTCGTAATGATTTGCCCAGTTGATAACGTTGACCTAAACCCAGTTCTCCATGAGCAACGGGTAGATTTATGCTATCCCTGATTTCCGGCATGCGCGCAAGAATTGGATTTGACCAGGCAGGTGCCAGCACATCGATCTCAACCGGGTGCGGTCTTTGCCCCAGAGTTTTAAACAGGCTCTGCGCCATCACCATATCCCCGACCCAGGCAGGCCCGGCAACCAGGATTTGTTGAGGCTTAGTCACGCTGATCCCTCATCCACAGACGTTATTAACAATCTCAACGTTTTGCCTGAGGTGTTCAGGATTTATCGTACCTACAATCACACTGCTAACACCTTTATGTTCAAAGATATATTCAAAAGCTTTTTCGACACCACTGCCACCAGCGGACTTATCAGCGTGTCCACTTTGTAAACCTTTCTTGATTACTACGCCTTTATTTAACTCATGAGCACGGGCAATCACGGGCACGTCATGATCATCACTCAGGTTAAGGGTTGCCATGACGACATCCGTGTTTTCCACAACCCACAGTCCACCTTCAACCGTTTTGGTCGACATACCGAAAGATTTGATTGAGCCTTCCTGCTTTAACTTATCCAGCTCTTCCAGCGCACCTTCATTGTTAATGATGTGCATATCGTCACCATTGGAATGTACCAGTACCATATCCAGGTAGTCGCGCTTTAAACGTTTCATGCTGCGCTCAACACTCATGCGGGTATGTTTGGCAGAAAAATCGAACGCCGACTGACCGTTTTCAAAAATTTCTCCTACCTTGGTCATAATCACCCAGTCATTGGGACACTCCATTAACTGGCCCAGTCGTTCTTCACTATTGCCATAAGCCGGTGCCGTATCGAGAAAGTTAATACCGAGATCACGGGTCAGTGCTAATAAGTCTTTCACCGCGGCATCATCAGGGATAGTAAATCCGCCTGGATACTTCACCTCCTGGTCACGCCCAAGCTTTACAGTTCCCAGGCCCAGTACACTTGTCTTGATACCTGTTGAACCCAGTGATCTTATTTGCATATCAACTCCACAATTCTTCCTCTTGCCATGGAAGTTTAGCGACTTCCGGTTGTGACCATGATGGTAACACCTGCTCTCCAGAAGCACTGATACCCTGTTCCTGGATCTGCTTTAATAGCCTGTTTGCCAGGCGTGGTGCAAAAGCCAGCTTGGTCGGCCAGCATACCGAAACTGCATTATCCGTTTCATTTGCCAGTTCTTTCTTTGCCTCATTGATTTGCGCTTCATCAGTACGTGGCACCCCTTCTTCCGCCAGCTGACCACCCAGGTACCAGACGATTTCACCATTACTGTCTTTATGACTGGTGATGGTAATTCTTGGGTTTACACTGGCCCCCAGGCAATGTGCATAGATCATTTCCGGCAGGCCACCTCGCAACATAACCATTTTTAAAGGTCGCAATTGCATTTTCGGTAACTGCTTACCAAAGACACCTAATAACGCTTCATTTCCCTTGCCGGCTGTTAACACCACATGCCGGGCATTGATTGAATAGTTATCACCATCAATGTCCGTTACTCGCAGCACATTATCATTAGCAGCAAGCCGTTTAATGGCCACAAGGTGGTTCCTGTTCATTTCGGCCAGTGCACTGACAAGACTTGACGTATCAAGTACCGGTTCATCGAGCTTGTAGACCTGCCCTTTAAACTGTTTATCCTGAAATATTACGGGGCGTTCTGATTCTGATAATGCCTGGGTACGGCTACGCATGGCATGACTGGCAAAAAATCCGGCCATGCGTGAGGTCAGGCTTGCGGTAGACCACATGTACTGATGCTCAGACATTAACCTGACACCGGACAGATCGAGTTCACCTTTACCTTGCAGGCAGGATCGCCAGAATGATGGCATTTTAGCAATAGCTTCAGATGAAGCGGTTAATTTTCCCGTTAGTGCGTACTTGGTTCCACCATGGATGATTCCCTGTGCATAGCGGGTCTGCCCACTACCTAAAGAATTATTTTCAAGCAGGATGGCGTTATATCCATGTTGACGTAGTAGTGATAATGTCCATAAACCGGCAATACCACCACCAACAATGGCTACGTCAACCTGCACCTGCCGAGCTTCACCATGGTCTTCAGTCATTTATTCTTTTTCGCGAATACTGCTGATGATACCGGTTGTAGAAACACCATCGACATAACTCATGACACGCACTTCACCACCAGTCTTGCGCACACAGTCACCACCAGGGATCTTGTCCGGATCGTTATCACCACCTTTTACCAGTATGTCAGGGGATATATTACAGATTAACTCGGTGGGCGTTTCATCAAAAAATGGTACTACCCAGTCCACGCAGGAAAGGGCCGATAACATGCGCATGCGTCTTTCCATGGTATTGACCGGTCGGTCCTCGCCTTTTAAACGACGTACCGTGGCATCATCATTGACAGCGACCACCAGGCGATCGCCAAGCTGCGCTGCCTGCTCCAGGTAAGTAACATGTCCGGCATGCAAAATATCAAAACAGCCATTTGTCATGACAACTTTTTCACCGCGTGCTTTGGCTGCCGCCACCAGTGCTTTTAATTGCGCTTCGTCCATTACACCACTGGTGATTTCCTCTTCATCGCGCAGTGCATGTTGTAACTCTTCAATACTGACAGTAGCGGTACCGAGTTTGCTGACCACAATTCCCGCTGCCTGGTTAGCCAGTGCAGTGGCTTCATCCATTGGTTGACCGGCAGATAATGCCGCAGCCAGTGTTGCAATCACCGTATCACCGGCACCAGTGACGTCGAACACTTCACGGGTTTGTGCCGGTAAATGCAGAGCATCATAGCCGTGACGCAATAACGTCATCCCCTTTTCACTGCGCGTTATCAGTAATGCCTCCAGTTCAAGTTCATCCAGCAGGTGCATACCTTTTGTGACCAGTTCATCATCACTATGACAAGCACCAACAACCGCCTCGAATTCTGACATGTTAGGGGTAATGAGTGTTGCACCTTTATAACGAGCAAAATTGTTGCCCTTGGGATCAACGAGTACCGGTTTATTTTCTTCGCGGGCCAGTGCTATAAGCGTCTGTATATCCTGCAGAGTACCTTTACCGTAATCGGATAAAACGACGACAGACGCGGTATTCATTTCATTCTGGAACTGGCCATTTAAAACGGAATGATCACAACCCTCGAAACCATCTTCAAAATCGAGACGAATTAACTGTTGGTGACGACTGATGATGCGTAACTTGGTAATGGTTTTGCTGTTAGCTACTGCCTGGAAGTTACATTTTACATTTTTATATGCCAGTACCTTCTGCAGTGCAGTTGAGGCTTCGTCATCGCCAACCAGACCAAGAACTGTTGGTTGACCACCCAGTGCAGCAATGTTTAACGCTACGTTACCGGCACCACCAGCACGTTCTTCAGCATCACCTACTCTAACAACAGGCACAGGCGCCTCTGGTGAAATTCTCGAGGTGTCACCATGCCAGTAACGGTCCAGCATAAGATCACCAACAACAAGAACGTTGCTTTTGTCGAAATCAGGTATTGATATTTTCACGGTCACTTCGCTGATCTTTCCTTTATGATATATTGTTTCCAATCGGTTTAACTTTGTTGGCAAGACTGGTCATAAACACTACTAATAAAAGTGCATAGCTATTCACCATGGGATTTCGATTCAACCATCCTTCGGTCAAGCCAAACCAGGCAAAGGCTACGACTATAATCAGACCTGCCAAAGAATACGACCGTACTTCATTCGATATGGCGTTTTTCCAATATCGATAGAAAAAACGGGATGGCAATATAAAAAGACAGGTCAATAACAGTGCTATCCCTATTATGCCTCCTTCTGCCAGGGTTTCAAAATAGATGCTATGTGCATTTGTTTGTTCTTCAGAAAATCCATCGGCCCTTGTTATCCCTTTCTTCAATAACTTTTTTACATCAACATGGTAATCACCAACACCTGTGCCTAACACCGGAGCAGTCTTAAAAACCTGCCAACTGTTATACCACATGTTGAGCCGCGCACCCCATGAACTATAGACACTACTATCTTGCTGGTATTTTTCAATTTCTTCCAGGCCCCTGGTGAATCCACCCACAACCCTGTTCTGTTGCAATGTAAGAATAACAATCAATAAAACAAGCACACCAGTAATTATTGCCCAGGCCTTTCGACTCAATTGTTTACGAAATAATAAAAGTAGAGTCACGATAATAACAGGGATGAATAAAAAAGCTGTACGACTACCTGTTGCAACGGTTGCGTATCCTCCTGCCAACATGGGAAGAATAAGATAAAAGCGGTATTTACTCTCAGGCTTCATAATCAACCAGGACGCTACAAGAAGGGACATATATAGCACCACCATATCGCCATAGATAAGTCTATGGTAGGCACCACGCACCATAGCATGATGAAGTATCACAATTTCATAATAAGATTGTGCAGCCATTACAAAACAGGCAGTAATCACTCCCATCAACAATATTTTACCACTATCGATATTCTTTATTCTCAGGGTAAAATATATGGGAATGATTAATGCCAGACGTAGATATCGATCCAGCTTGCTTGAACCTTCACTGACATCTTCACTCATCAACAA
Organism: Gammaproteobacteria bacterium; assembly: GCA_037388705.1. GTDB lineage: Bacteria > Pseudomonadota > Gammaproteobacteria > UBA6429 > Thiohalophilaceae > JARRJY01. The sequence continues at coordinate 10,939 of JARRJY010000044.1, read as the reverse complement.
AGATAACGCTACTGTCAATACCAGGATGACCATACCCAGCAGCACAGCCTGCTCCATTCCATCCAGTTTGTTCCAGTTATTTCTAAAATTACCAAAGCTGACAAGAAACAGTAGTAGCAATAATAAACTGCTGGCTCCCTTAACCGTTGCGATCAGGATCGGGAATAAAAATATCAGTAGTAATATGAACCTGGATTTTTTGTCATCAGGTATACCAGGTAAAAAATCCTGCCTGTTTCCAAACACGAAATCAGTCTTTATTTACTAAAATATAATCTGCACCACAATAGGGACACTTGGCAGAACCTGTATCTTCAATCGGCAGGTACACACGTGGATGCGAGTTCCACAGGTCTGTACCTTCCATTGGACAATGCAGTGGTAAATCCTTTTTTGTCACTTCAAAGCGACGCGTAATGTTTCCCCCTTTACGCTCTGTATTCTGATTCATCTTGCTACCTCGGTAATCATTTAATACTTTTTATTTTACGTATGCCAGCCAGTGTTCATATTCCGGCACACGACCATGAACCACATCAAAGTACAGGCTTTGTAGTTTCTCGGTAACCGGACCACGTTTACCGTTACCGATAACACGATTATCCAGTTCGCGGATAGGCGTTACTTCCGCCGCGCTGCCGGTAAAGAATGCCTCATCAGCAATATAAACTTCATCACGGGTAATACGCTTTTCACGTACTTCATAGCCCTGGGCAGTGGCCAGTTCAATTAACGTGGTGCGTGTAATACCTTCCAGGGCTGAGGTCAGTTCCGGTGTATAGATTACGCCATCACGTACGATGAAAATATTTTCACCACTACCTTCCGCGACAAAACCATCGACATCCAGCAACAGCGCTTCATCATAACCATCACGTAATGCTTCCTGCAGGGCCAGCATGGAATTGATGTAGTGACCATTGGCCTTGGCTTTGCACATGGAGATGTTTACATGGTGACGCGTGAACGAAGAAGTCCTGATGCGTATACCTTTTTCCAGGCCATCATCACCCAGGTAGGTTCCCCATGCCCAGGCAGCAACAATCGTATGAACCTTGAGGTTATCGGCACGCAGGCCCATACCTTCCGAACCATAAAAACACATGGGACGGATATACCCGCTTTCCAGCTTGTTCTGTTTAACGGAATCCAGGTGCGCCTGGTTAATCGTATCCTTATCAAAGGGAATTTCCATACCCATGATATGCGCGGAACGAAACAGGCGATCGGTATGTTCCTTCAAACGGAAAATAGCCGGACCCTTGTCAGTTTTGTAGGCACGCAGACCCTCGAACACACCCATGCCATAATGCAGGGTATGGGTCAGCACATGGACCTTGGCTTCACGCCAGTCCACCATTTCTCCATCAAACCAGATGACTCCGTCACGATCGGCCATCGTCGACATACTGCTATTCTCCTAACTAATTACAAAACCCGGGGTTTTCTACCAAAGAGGGGTATTCTATATAATAAAGCTGGCGCTGTCTTTTATGAGATGGCGTGTTTATCAGGCCTGAAGCCATTTTTGCCAGGCCTGGCGGACGATTTCACGTTCCCGGGCATATTCTGCATCATCAACCACGGCTTTTTCTTCCTGTAGCGCCAGCTGATGAATCCGGCTACGCAGGTTTCGGTAGACGTCGCAGAGCGCGGAAGACTCCTCTTCGCTCATAACACCCGCCTTACCCAGGGTTTCCAGTATGCGGATATTGTCAGTCCATTCCAGCAGTGCCGGGTGATCATTTGAGTAAGCCAGCATCATGAACTGCACCAGGAACTCGATATCGACAATACCACCACTGCCCTGCTTGAGATGAAACATACCGGCAGGCGGCTTGTCCAGTTCCTTGCGCATTTTCTCGCGCATATCACGTACTTCCTGCTGTAACTGGTTACGCTCCCTTTGCCTGGAAAGGATATTTTTACGGATCTGTAAAAACTTCCCGGCAATTTGTGGATCACCTGCTACAAAGCGGGCCCTGACCAGGGCCTGGTGTTCCCACAACCAGGCTTTTTCTGCCTGGTATTTTTCGAATGCACTGAGGTTGCTTACCAGCATACCGGAAGCGCCATCAGGACGAAGGCGCATGTCAGCTTCATACAACACGCCGGCAGAAGTATGGGCTGATAAGATATGAATCAGGCGCTGACCAAGGCGGGCAAAAAAGATCGGGATGGCAATGGGCTTGTCACCCTGGGTCACCAGGTTGAGATCTTCCCCGCCATGTAAAAACACCATATCCAGGTCAGATCCGTAACCCAGCTCGATTCCACCCAGTTTTCCATAACCAATAATCGCAAAACCTTTGTCACAAACCTGGCCATCGCTGCTACAAACGGGTCGACCATGCTTGTTAACCATGTGTTGCCAGGCCAGCTCTAGTGCTTCCTCAAGAATGATTTCGGCAATCCAGGTCAGATGATCGCTAACCTGCATGAGTGGTAAAGCCTCCATCACATCAGCCGCGGCAATACGTAACAGGTTGGTATGTTTGAAATGTCGCAGTGCGTCCATCGCCTGTTCTTCATCGCCCGGTGGTACCGAGGTCAAACGATAACGTAGTTCTTTAGTTAACGCTTCCCTGTCGGGAGGTGCATACAGGGCTCGCACGTCAATCAGCTCATCCAGCAGTAAAGGATACTGTTTCAGAATTTTAGCAATCCATGGACTGGCACTGCACAGGCGCACCAGCTGGGAAAGTGCTAACGGTGTTTCCACCAGCAAGGCAATGTAAACACTGCGTCGTGCGATATGGGTAATTAATTCAAGAATACGTTGAAAGGTTGTATCGATATTAGTGGCATGTCCAACGGCACCGAGCAATAACGGCATCAGGTCATCCAGTCGTTCCCTGCCCTTGGCACTTAACCCCGAATAAGTACGGCTGTTTCGTAATTCATGTAACTGTTTAATAACCTCCCCAGGGTGATGATACCCCTGGTTACCCAGTAACTCGATAGCACTTTCTTCATCGAGTACCTCGTTCCATAAATCCTCAAAGGGATTCTCTCCCTCTTCATGATCCGTTTGTGGCGCTTCAAATACCTGTTCAAAATGCAGCTGTACCTGCTGGCGATGTTTTTCCAGGTCGTGATGAAAGTCGTCCCAGTTGTTGTAACCCATACTGAACGCCAGGCGGGCTTTTCCCTCTTCATCCGTGGGCAGGTTATGCGTCTGTTGATCACGAAATGCCTGCAAGCGATGCTCGGTGTTACGCAGGAAAATGTACGATTCAGTTAACTGTTCAACCGCGTAAGCAGGCAAACTACCTTGTTCACCAAGACGCTTCAAAATTCGCAATGCCTTGCGTGCCTGCAGGTTTCGTTCACGTCCCCCACGAATCAGCTGAAATACCTGGGCAATAAACTCGACTTCGCGGATGCCACCCCTGCCCAGTTTGACATTATTGGCCATGCTTTTTTGCCTGACCTGCTTGTCGATCATGGCTTTCATTTCACGCAGCGAATCATAAGCGCCATAATCAATGTAGCGTCGAAACACGAATGGCCTGAGCATTTCGATAAGTTCCTGGCCCACCTCGCGATCTCCACCAACAATGCGAGCCTTGATCATTGCGTAACGTTCCCATTCACGACCATGGGCCTGGTAATAGTGTTCCATCGCGGCAAAACTCAATGCCAGCGCACCGCCATCGCCGAACGGACGCAAACGCATATCAACACGAAAAACGAAACCATCGGCGGTTTGTTGATCCAGTGATTGAATTAACTTCTGACCCAGCCTGGTAAAGAACTGGCTATTGCTAATTGGGCGAGCTGCTCCCTGTGTTTCACCTTCCTCTGGAAAACAAAAGATCAGATCGATATCTGATGACAGGTTGAGCTCCCAGGCACCCAGCTTGCCCATACCAATCACTACCATCTGCTGGGCAACTCCCTGCGCATTACATGGTGTGCCCAGTAGCTGGCAATGCCACTCGTATAAATTTGTTAACGCATAATCGATACAGGCTTCCGCCAGGTGAGACAGGTCCGCGGTGGTTTCTTTCAGGTCGGCCCAGCCGGCGATATCACGCCAGATAATACGTAGCATTTCGCGGTGGCGGAACAAACGTAAGTGTTTTTTTAAAGCTTCTTCATCACCTGTATTTAAAACAGAGATGATCGACTGGTTATAGTGCTCCCAGTCATATGTTGTGGTTAAGTCTCCACTTTGTACGAGTTCCAGGAATAGATCCGGCTTACCCACACAAGATAACATCACAAACTCGGAACATGCCCAGACTTTAGGCAATGACTCAATGATTTCCTGGGGTATTAATGAAACGTCAATGTCCAGTTCGACAAATGACTGCCATTGTTTTTCCACCGGCTCCCGAAGTTGCTGAGGCAAGTGTTGTAAAGAGTCCATCACACGCATGGCTTGAGAATAGCATTTTGACTTTATGACCAACAGAGGGACGTGATTACCATGTCAATGTGGGCGGCAATACAAAGTTAAAGATGCGCAGGAGGGACAAACGATGTTTACCTGAAAAAAGATATTTCAATCTGGCCACTTATCCTTTATAATAATCATTCTCATTTAGATTTAGTTTAATATTAGGTAACCCACGATGTTGTATCAACGTATTTCCGCTGTCTTTCTCTGGCTAGCGCTCGCTATATCTCCCGTTATCAACCCGGCTATTGCCAGTGAGAATGCTGCCCAGTCCATTTTGCATATTCTCGATTATGTCTCTGTTGACTACCCGGAAACCATTGAAAACGGCAAGATTACCAATCTCGCTGAATACAAAGAACAACAGGAATTTGCCCAGCGACTGTTCCCGCTGCTTGGTGAATTACCGGAAAACGAGAACAAACCTGCTCTGCAGGCACTGGCCACACAGCTGGTACAGGCCATTGATAAACGAAATGATGGCGAAACCATTCGTCGCCTGTGCATTGAATTTTCTACCCAGCTGATCGGTGGCTATAAAATTGTCACCGCACCCCGCAAACCGGCCTCTATCCAGCACGGTGCCCAGTTATTTGAAAATAACTGCAGCAGTTGTCATGGCCTTAAGGGGTTTGGTGATGGACCTGCCGCCAAAAACATGGAACCAGCTCCCAACAACTTCCACGATCGCCAGCGCCAGGGACAACGTAGCCCCTATTCGCTGTTCAGTACCATCACCCTGGGAGTGGATGGCACGGCAATGAAGTCATTTGCTCATCTTGGTGAACAACAACGCTGGGACCTGGCATTCTACCTGAGCACCCTTTATCACACAGAAAACGAGTTATCACGTGGTGAACAGTTATGGGAACAGGGACAACATCATCAGTTGATTAATAACAGTATTGAGCTCAGCCGCACTACCCCTGATGAGCTCAAGCAACAATATGGTGATAACGGACTTGCCATCCTTGCCTACCTGCGCGCCCATCCCGAGGCACTGGAAACTGGTGAACTTTCCCCCCTGCAGGTCAGCCGCCAGAAAGTAATCGAAAGCGTGGAAGCCTATGAGAAAGGTGACTTCAAACTGGCTTACGAGCTGGCAGTAAATGCCTACCTGGAAGGTTTTGAACTGGCAGAAGCTGCCATTTCCAATGTTGCACCGGAAATGAAAAGCCAGGTCGAGCGCGAAATGGGTAACTTCCGCCAGCTGGTAAAAAACCGGGAAGATCTACAAAGTGTTGAGCAACATGCACAAAACATCATTGCTTTGTTGCAACAGGCTGAGGACAAACTGGTCAACACCGAACTGTCTTCCGGTGTTGCTTTTGTCAGCTCCCTGGTGATTTTATTGCGTGAGGGCCTCGAGGCTATCCTGGTACTGGCCGCCATTGCCGCCTTCCTCGCCAAGACCGAACGCAAAGATGCCATGCACTATATGCACGCCGGCTGGGTAGGCGCCCTGTTACTGGGGTTTGTCACCTGGTTACTGGCCGAATACGCCTTTGACTTCAGTGGTGCCAGTCGTGAACTGACCGAGGGCATTACCGGCCTGTTTGCTGCTGCCATGCTTGTCTATATCGGCTTCTGGTTACATAACCATACCCATGCCGAAAAATGGAAAGCCTTTATTCAGAGCAAACTGCATGGCGTCACTTCAGGCACCGTTTGGAGTCTGACCATTATTTCCTTTATTGCCGTTTACCGTGAAGTGGTGGAAACCGTGTTGTTTTACAAAACCCTGTGGTTACAGACCGAGGTTGCCGGGCATAGTGCTATCCTGGCTGGTTTTGCCACCGCCTCGGTTTCACTGGTGCTGATTGCCTGGGCCATTTTTCGCTTTAGTGTACGCCTGCCCATCTCACTGTTTTTCCGTATCAACTCGGCGTTGTTGTACGTGATGGCCATCGTGTTTGCCGGTAAAGGCATTGCGGCACTACAGGAGGCAGGCAATATTTCCATTCACCACATTAGCTTCCCACAGTTTGATTTGCTGGGGGTCTATCCTACGCTGGAAAGTATCGGGCTACAGGCTGCGCTGATATTCCTGGCGATTGGCTGGCTTGGCCTGGAGCGCCTTAAAGAACGCCCCATAGCCTGACACCATTCATCCCGCAGCAAACCAGATAACCGGGACAGTGGCTAACTACATTCACTGTCCCGGTTTTTTTATTTATTGCACCTGGGGCAAATCATTGTAGTAAGATAAAAAATATTCTTTTTGTAATGAATCAATAATTAATGCCGTGCGTTTGAATCCGTTCCAGACTGCTGTTTTTTGTTGTTTCTGCCTGCTGTTGTCTGTCTCCCATGCAGATGAACTCTATTCTTTCCAGGATAGAGGTATCGGTGTTTATGTTGACCAGGATCTGTTTATCCCTTTTACCAACGAAGACCGTGACTACACCATGGGGCTTGCCTTTGAATTTTTCTGGGCAAAAGAAAAAGGCATTTACCCGCTGGATAACCTGGTGCGCAAAGCCGGCAAGTGGCTGGATATCGATGAATCAGACAAGAATATCGTCTATAGCTTTATGCTGGGCACAATGGCCTTTACCCCGGATGACCTGGCGGATCCTGATCCTATTTATGATGATCGTCCCTATTCTTCATTGCTTTATCTGAGCAACAAGCGCATGCGTGCTGATGATGAAGATGCGCTGGCTGCAGAAGTCGCTATCGGGATACTGGGCACCAACATTGCCAGGGATGTTCAGTCGCAGGTGCATGAGTGGTGGCGTGACCTTGATAATTCTGATGTGCCAGTTGAGCCGATGGGCTGGGATCACCAGATATCGGACGGTGGTGAACTCACCCTACGTGTACGAGTATCCCACTCACGTTTATACCCGGAGTTTTCTATTCCAGGTCGCTTTGATGTTTCTTCTACAGTCGGGCTGTCACTGGGTTTTCAAACCAACATCAGCCTGAGTGGCGCTATCCGCTTTGGCAGTTTAAAGAGCCCCTTCTGGAGCCTGCCTTATGATCCGGTAAACCGCGGTAACTTCCTGCCGGCAAAACCCCGCGACCAGTGGTATATCTGGGCAGCCTTACGTGCTCACCTGGTACTTTACGATGCATTACTGCAAGGCCAGTTCAGGGATAGCGACGTCACTTATTCTTTTGATGAACTGGAACACGTGGTCTATGACGGTGCCTTTGGTTTCACCATGGGGCTTGGTGATTCACAGTTTACCTTTTCTGCAAACACCAAGACATCCGATCTCAAGCACACCGACAGAACCCAGACCTGGGGCAGTGTGAATTACATTTACCACTTTTGATTTGCGGGGATGCTCTAACGTCGCGAGCAGGAATGGACAACCTCAACGATAGCGAAGGAGTGCTAAATGAATCTCGAAAATTCTACAGTGCGCCTGATTGCAAATGACGCCTGCAATACATAAAAAAACCCCGCCATACTGACGGGGTTTTTTATGCTTAAGCTTAAGTAGCCAGGCTTACATCATGCCGCCCATGCCACCCATACCGCCCATACCACCCATATCAGGTGCAGCAGGAGCAGCGCCTTCTTCAGCCGGCAAGTCTCCAACCATAGCTTCAGTAGTCAGCATCAGGCCTGATACTGAGGAGGCGTTTTGCAGTGCAGAACGGGTAACTTTAGTTGGATCCAGGATACCCATTTCCATCATGTCACCGTATTCACCATTCGCGGCGTTGTAACCCATGTTACCTTTACCTTCTTCGACCTTGTTGCAAACGACAGAAGCTTCATCGCCAGCATTGCTAACAATCTGACGTAAAGGCTCTTCCATGGCGCGACGTGCGATGTTGATACCAACATCCTGATCGTGGTTGTCACCTTGCAGCTTATCAATCGCTGCACGTGCACGGATCAGGGCAACACCACCACCGGCAACCACACCTTCTTCCACTGCGGCACGTGTTGCGTGCAGTGCATCATCAACGCGGTCTTTCTTCTCTTTCATTTCAACTTCAGTAGCAGCACCTACCTTAATGACTGCTACACCACCGGCCAGTTTGGCAACACGTTCCTGTAGTTTTTCTTTATCGTAGTCAGAAGTTGCTGTTTCAATCTGGGCACGAATTTGTGCAACGCGTCCTTCGATGTCTTCTTTACTACCAGCACCGTCAACAATAACAGTATTTTCTTTATCAACAACGACTTTCTTGGCAGAACCCAGGTCTTCCAGGGAAGCACCTTCCAGGCTTAAACCTACTTCTTCAGAGATAACTGTTGCACCGGTCAAAATAGCGATATCTTGCAACATAGCTTTACGACGTTCACCAAAACCAGGTGCTTTAACTGCAGTAACCTTGACAATACCACGCATGTTGTTAATAACCAGTGTTGCTAACGCTTCACCTTCAACATCTTCGGCGATGATTAACAATGGCTTGCCGGCTTTGGCAACGCCTTCCAGGATAGGTAACAGGTCGCGGATGTTAGAAATTTTCTTGTCGTGGATCAGGATGAAAGGCTCATCCATTTCTGCACACATTTTTTCCTGGTTGTTGATGAAGTAAGGTGACAGGTAACCACGGTCAAACTGCATACCTTCTACTACGTCCAGTTCATTTTCCAGTGCAGTACCTTCTTCAACGGTGATAACACCTTCAGTTGTTACACGGTCCATGGCTTCGGCAATGATGTTACCGATATCTGCATCAGAGTTGGCAGAAATGGACGCCACCTGGGCGATGGCTTTCTTATCATCGCAAGGCTTGGCCATTTTTTTCAGTTCTTCAACTGCTGCAGTCACCGCTTTGTCGATACCACGTTTCAGGTCCATCGGGTTCATGCCCGCGGCAACCGCTTTTAAACCCTCAGTCAGGATGCTTTGTGCCAGAACCGTTGCAGTAGTGGTACCGTCACCGGCGACATCAGAAGTTTGCGAAGAAACTTCCTTAACCATCTGTGCACCCATATTTTCGAACTTGTCTTTCAGTTCGATTTCCTTGGCCACTGAAACACCATCTTTTGTAATGGTTGGTGCGCCAAAGCTTTTATCCAGAACAACGTTACGACCTTTTGGACCAAGGGTAACTTTTACAGCGTTAGCCAGGGTATTCACACCTGCCAGCATACGATGACGGGCGTCATCACCAAATTTTACGTCTTTTGCACTCATCTTTTTCTATCCTCTAAATTCTGTTTTCTCAGGTGTAAGCAATTAGCCTTCAATGACCGCGACGATGTCTTCTTCACGCATCACCAGCAGCTCTTCACCTTCAACCTTCACCGTGGTACCTGCGTATTTACCAAACAGGATTTTGTCACCCACTTTGACATCTACGGGACGAACATCACCGCTATCGGTAATTTTGCCGTTACCCACAGCAATGATTTCACCCGGATCTGGCTTTTCAGTAGCAGAGTCTGGGATGACGATGCCACCAGCGGAAGTGCGTTCTTCTTCCATACGGCGAACAACTACACGATCATGCAATGGACGAATATTCATTTCGAATTCTCCTGATAAGTCCTTGATTTGTATTAAATATTTTCAAATTTTAATAAAAAAGTCGCATGGACCTGAAATAAGACCTGACCTGCGACTTGAATCTGTTACGGTGACTGTTAGCACTCACCTCAATAGAGTGCTAATAATACGCGGCTGTGTCATGGTGTCAAGAATATTGCCCGGGGAATAACCCTCATCATGCAGCCTGTCTGGCACCGCATGCTTTAGATAGGTATAAATTCAATGAATCCAAGGGGGATAATGAAAAAAATTACCGCTTAGCGGGTCGCATTGGCAGTGGCCACCAGCAAATCCATCATCATATCCGAGCCGCCGAGGTGTGGCGTGATCTTGATATTCACATCCGGATATAGAGGGATGGTGTCATTGACGATTTCCGGAATATCTTCCACCACGTGGCGACCAGAATTCAGGAAATAGGGCAACACCAGCACTTCCGTCGCACCATCATCGATACACTTTTTAATACCATCGGGTATCAGTGGCTCAGCCAGCTCCAGAAATGCCGCATGAATAATCTGGTATTGCTCGGCGCAATGCTTTCTGAGCTTGTCGGCGATGACTTTGACTTCATCATTGGATTGTTGACGACGGCTGCCGTGGGCAACCAGTAATAATGCTTTCATTTCTTCTTCCTCAGGAGCTAATAAAGTCTTTATATCTTTGCAGGGCCTGCTCGCGACTACGTGCCAGGTCAACCACAGGGCGTGGATAGTCTGGCTTGTTGACCGCTGGTATCCAGTGTTCAACATAAGTGTTCTTTGCATCGAAACGTTTGGCCTGCGTCAGCGGATTAAAAATGCGGTAGTAAGGAGCGGCATCCACACCACACCCGGCTACCCACTGCCAACCCATCGAGTTGTTAGCAAGATCAGCATCCACCAGGGTATCCCAGAACCACTTTGCGCCTTCCAGCCAGTGAATGCCCAGGTTCTTGGTTAAAAAGGAAGCCACGATCATGCGAACACGATTATGCATCCAGCCAGTCTCCCACAATTGTTTCATACCGGCATCAACAATGGGTACACCCGTCTCGCCTTTTTGCCAGGCGATCAGTGCTTTGTTG
>JARRJY010000043.1:28343-40965 GCA_037388705.1 Gammaproteobacteria bacterium | reverse complement strand
CCAAATCATTGCGCCAGGCTTATGAATGCTGGAAAGCTGGTGCTGATCCCATCGAATACGCACAGGAACATCGCGAATTTGCGCGTGCGTTTGAATCGTTCCCGGGTGATGCCGATGCCCTGTTCCCGGGCTGGCGTGAAAAGCTAGGTGTAAAGGCTGCGTAACGGTAGCTAGTTAAACCTCGCAAGAGGGTGGTGATAACCGGGATGTTTATCTTCTCGCTTGTTACCACCCTTTTTTATGGCTATTAATTTATTTCAGGTTACCCAGCCTGTTGCCTGATCGAACCTAATGCAGCTAATGAGTGAACAGCATTTCGTTGGCACTCATGCACCATGATCAACCAGGTAAGTACGAAGTTCGAAATCATCTTGTTCGACATAATCCAGGGCAGTTTCTCCCTCGGCATCCCTGGCGCTAACATCAGCACCATGTTCTACCAGGATCCTGATGATTTTCATGTCACCTTTCTCAACAGCATACATCAGCGGAGTTTTGTCAAAGTCTTCGTGATTGACCAGGTTAATATCTGCCCCGTGTTGCAGTAACAACTTGACCATACCACTACTGCTATTCCTGATGGCAAGATAAAGGGGGTAACGCCCGTGATGGATTTTGTTTACATCCGCACCTTTTGCTATAGCCTTTTTCGCTTCAACAGCAGCACCAACATCTACCATATCCATCAGGCGGGTATAGGGAGTGTTTTCAGGTGTTAAGCATTGCGGGTATACATCTTCAAAAAGCTGGCGATTTATTTTGCCAATGTTACATACCCATTTTAATCCTATGGTGGTTGGTTGTGGTACAAAGGAAAAATAAGTGCTTTTATCTGAGTTGGGATCCTTAAGTTTAACAAGCAGGGCATAACGTTGAACGGAAAGACCAACAATGTAGTTGCTACCAGTTATGTTTTCGAGATGGTCAAGCCCAACTTCCTGTAAAGTGTCTGGCAGGCGTTTATTACCATTGAAAAAATATTTTTCCAGTTCAACGAAAGCCGGTTCCGCAACCTGCACCGCCGCTTCAATATGTTTGTTGGTAATCCAGCTATATTCAACAGATCCATCATCTTTTAAAAGATTAAAAAGCAGGTAGATAGTTATAGAAATAGAAGCAACAAAGATTAATTTATGTTTCATATTGAATAGGGGATCCAGGACGTAATTGCAAGTTATACGTTATTGAATGCGTCATGATACTTAATTATTCCCTGGTGGTGTTCCTCCAGGGAACCCGGTGTTAATTCCAGGATCATAAATACATTATCGGGAACATCATATTCAGATTTAATATTATAGTTTACCGATGGTATAAAACCGAATTTTGGGTAATAGCCAGGGTGCCCCAAAACCACTACCGCATCATAGCCTAACTCACGACAACGCGTTAATCCTGCTTTCACCAGCTCAGAACCAACTCCCTTGTTTTGATACAGCTTACACACCGCCATGGGTGCGAGTGCCATGATCTTTAACGTATTTTCATTGCCTGTTAATTTAACAGGTGTAAACAAGATGTGCCCGATCACCTTATGATCAATTTCCGCAACCAGTGAGATATATTCACAACCACTACTTCTCAGCGCGTTTACCAGCCTGGCTTCAGTATCAGTGTCAAAGGCATCGTTATTAACTTGCCAGACTGGTTCAATATCAGAAAATTGTTCTTCACGAATAATCATTCTTACAGCATATTATCAGTTATCAGCTGATCCAGGTTATTCACTTTGATAAACAAGCTATCTAGTGTTACTTGTTTTTGGGCGATACAGTAGCAATCCAGTTGCGGCTATGGCTGCAAAAGCGGCACCGGTAAAAAACGTGGCCGGCGCTCCCAGGCTGCTCCATAATGATCCGGCAATAACACTGGCTAGCAAGAGTGCTCCGCCACTGACCAGGTTAAAAATCCCGAAGGCTGTGCCGCGCAGTTTTGCGGGTGCAGTATCGGCCACCAGCTTGGATAACAACCCCTGGGTCAGGGCCATGTGCAGACCCCAGAAGGCGGCACCCAGCAGGGCAAAGCCAACGGTAGTCGTCATCGCCAGTATGATATCTGCCAGAACCAGTACCCCGAGTCCAACTACCAGTAGTGTTCGTGCCGAAAAACGATCAGCGGCAGCGCCCGCCGGATAGGCAAACAGGGCATAAACCACGTTCATGATGATCATGATCGCGGGTACGTAGGCAATGGAAAGCCCGACATCCTGGGCGCGAAGAATCAGGAATGCTTCGCTGAAGCGCGCCAGGGTAAACACGCCCCCAAGTGCAACCACAAGCCAGTAGCGCAGGGGCAGGTTTTTGGTATCCGCTATCGTCATGCGTGGTTCCTGACTCGGGGTATGTTCCAGTGATTTGGGTTCGCGTATCGCGATAGCCAGCAGCAATACCGCGATGAATGCCGGTATAACGGCCACCCACAGTACCGCCTTGATGTCATTGGCAAACAAAATCATGAACATCACTGCGAGTAATGGCCCCAGGAAAGCGCCGACCGTATCAAGAGCCTGGCGCAGACCGTAAGCTGCACCGCGTAGTTTCGGTGGCGTGATGTCTGCCACCAGTGCATCTCGTGGCGCACCCCGAATCCCTTTGCCGATACGATCAACAAAACGGGCAGCGAACACCCACCAGATGGTTGTTGCCAGTGGAAAAACAGGCTTGGTAATTGCGGCCAGTCCATAACCAAGAACGACCAGCAACTTGCGTTTCCTGAAATAGTCGCTGATGGCACCCGAAAACACCTTGGTGATCGCGGCAGTAGCCTCGGCAACACCTTCGATGATGCCAATAGTTAACATGGAAGCGCCGAGTACCGATGCCATGAAAATGGGCAACAGGCTATGCACCAGTTCAGATGACATGTCCATGAACAGCGAGCCAAAGCCCAGCACCCAGATTGCTTTTGGCAGGGAGCGACTTGAGCCTGGTAAAGGTGTAGGTAAATTTGGTTTGCCTGGTGACAAGAGAAATTCCTTCCTGTTTCTGGCGTCAGCTTAACGGTGTTCCCGCCTGTATCAAAAAGCCTGTATCTAGGTTAATAGCTTTTGCCAGAATAGAGCTGTTCCGGCGCCAGGATCCAGTTCATAATCTGAAAAACCAAATTTGCGGTACGATGCTTTAGCCGTTTCGTTATTACTTAGAACCTCTAACGTCATTTTGCAACAACCTTTTGCCCTGGCAATCTGCTCGATTTTTGCCAGCATTTCCTGGCTAATCCCGTTGCCCCGGTATTTTTTAAGTACGATAACATCATGAATGTTTACAAGCGGTTTACACTGGAAGGTGGAAAAACCATCAAAGCAATTCACCAGGCCGGCAGGTTCACCATTAACATAAGCGATAACAGAAAAGGCATGGGGCAACCTGGCTAACTCATTTACAAGGTTTGATTTCACGGATTGATCAAGAGGGATGCCACCACCCATAGGATCGGAAGCATATGCATCAAGGATCAAGGGAATGTCTGCCTGGTGCTTTTTGCTTGAATAATCAGCGCGGATAATTTCTAAATTCATGATTATAGATCCATAAAATAATCTACGGACGTTATCTGGTTTTGGTTGCGATGAGCAATTTGCCAAATCCTGGTGTTACGGCATTTCTATCTTACTGCTAAATTCACACTGTACTTTTAGCTGCCCACGCTCGTGCATTCATAGGGATAGATCCATCCTGCTGTATCGGCAAACGATCTTTAAGGCAGTCCCGAAGCCGGTTTCGTTCTGATTCATCCAGGGAAAGCACATAGGCAGGCGCCGGACCCTGCCCACCCAGGAAAGGGCTCCAGTAATCGTCAAAGTCCTCAAAATTTGTTTCTATTTCGAGGGGTTCAATAATCGTATTAGTGAATCCAGTGTTTTCAAACAGGCGTTGTAACCCTTCTTTATTTGCATCCGGAAACCTGGTGGCTTCATGTAAATCGGAAACAGCCGGGTCAAGATCGACAACCGCATCCCAAAAGTATTGCAAGAATTCCATCTTTCCAGAATAGTCCCAGACATAGATGGCCACAGTCCCCCTGGGTGCAGTAACGCGTTTCATTTCACGAAGCAGATTTTCTGGCTCGGGAATAAAATTCAGTACCAGGCCCGAAATCACATAGTCGAAGCTGGAGTCCTTAAAGGACAAATCCATAGCATTCCCGACTTCACAACGTGCAGCGCTACCCAGTCTTTGTTGTGCGGACTCAACAAAGCCCTCCGACTGATCTATTGCTATCAGTTCAGCTGGATCTTGTTTACTGAGAACAGATGCGCTTAAAGCGCCTGTTCCACATCCTACATCAAGCCATATTTTTCCAGGTGAAACGGTTAACCAGTCCAGGAACGAGTCACCAACCAGGTGACTCCACCTTCCCATAAAATATTCATAAGGGTCGCCTGATTCCCATACCTCACTCATGTTTGAGTTCCCCAGTATTTTTATTGACTATGTATAGTGCATTACCTGCTAACATCTCATCATATTGTTCAGGCTTTATTTTTCTGTTAATAAAGAGTTTATTTTTTCCAGATCAGCATACTGGGCATAATTTGTAATTGCTTTCATAACATTTTGATTAGTCATTAATTCCTGCATGGCGACTTTACCAACCAGTTCAAATGATCTTTGTACAGCCATGGGATCTGACTTAGTCGCCGCCTTAAGCTCACTGGGACAGTCTTTTACAAGTAACCTGGTAATCAATTTCCCAACAGTTCTGTCCGTGTTATTTATCTCACTGGCTGAGGCTTTTGAAAATGACTTTATTTCAGGATGAGAAGCCATGGAAAAAAATATCCATTTGGCAAGTAGTTTCCTTTCTTTGCCATTTAAAGAATCAATCAGGCAGTTACCTAAACTCCTGGTGCTGTTCTCTGCTAAAGCTGGTGTACTGATAATTACACCCATTAGTAAAACAAGACTGATTGCGATTTTTTTCATGAGTTCTCCTGTCAAAGTAGTATATTGCTTAACGCTTCACAGTGGCGGCCAAACCGCGAGTAGCGAGTGGTTTAGTCCGACGGTATGAAAGTATCGGGAAATCCAGATAACATTTCGAATCGCCGAAAAGCATCAATTATTTGCGAACGGATCATCAGCAAGCAGGATGCTAAGGTAGGGTGCATAGGTTAATACAGCACCTTGCATGATCCCCAGGTTATTGAATGCATTCTCCATTTGCGCAAAATATGTTTCATTTTCTGGTTCTGCCTGTAATGCTTCCAGGGCAGAGAGTAAAGGTTTGATTTCTTCATTAGCCAGGTACATTTCCAGCAACCGGATCGCCTCTTCTACCCGCGCAGCATTAACGATTGTCCCTTTATTTCTTAACCGGTTATGGCCAAACTCTTCGAATTCTGGCGGCTCGTCATATACGTTCGCGGCGAGTCCAGCGGGTTGAGAGGGTGTTTGAGAAACGGCTTTTCCACCAGCAAAAGTATTGCTTTGTTCCAGCACTCCTTGTTTCAACCTATCCACAAAGGTGTTGAATTTTTCAGTATCTGGTTTATTTAAAAACAGTGATAGCAATGGCCCGGATTTGCCACGGCCATGAAACTCAAGATATAGCGTATTAATAACGGGTTCAGGGTTTAATGTTGATAGTCCAACAGTGAGTTTTTCTTCCTTGAACAGTTTCTTTATCCGCACATTAACGACATCATTTTCTATCTCAAATTCCCTGGTGCCTTCAAGAAAGGTTTTTTGTATAAGTTTCATTGTCATAGAATTGTGTTTATTTGCCTGGGTGTATGGTCCAAAGGTTTCGGTTGTTACAAATTACTGTATTCCTGATATTAAACTATATTCTTATAACATTCCTTACGTTAAGCCCTGAGTCGCGTGGGGTATTTCGGTGAAAACTTTCACACGGGCAACATGTAGAGTATAGTCAACGAACTCTTCCACGTTTATAGATTCAGCATACTCTTCAGGGATTCGACAAGCCGTTGACACGCGCCTGCGGGCTTTACACTTTTCACACAACTCAATGCGAAACGTTCCCTGCGATCAGACATCCAGTCTTGCTTGTAAGTATCGTTACCCGTTAAAAAGTCGATCTCCTCCACTTTATCAGTATCGATCACGTACTCCATCAGGAAACGGGTCAGTATTGACCCCGGTGAATAGTTCTTCCATGCCTCGTCATATGCCAGCCTGAATATGTTCGCTTTGCCGTGGAGTACAAACCAGAGTTGTGCTGCTATAGGCTGCCCCTTCACATAAAGAACTGCCAGTCTTGACCAACCCGGCCTCGAAAAGTACTCCACGATGCCATCAAGAAACTCTACATACTGTTCATTCGCCTTCCAGCTAGCGCTGTAGACCGTATAGTAATCGGGCATGGCCTGCGGCACTTCGTCCCCAGTAAAAAGACGAATTTCGTAACCGTGTTCACGATCAAGTTTACGCATCTTACGGGTTATCGTATTACGCAGCCTGGCGGGGCGAGCTGCCATGTAATCTTCATATGATCGCCCCTGTACACGTAGAATCCAGTTATACAGCCGAAATATTCGTTCACAATTATATCCGGCCGTTTCCATGGCACGTTGTAAGCCGATTATTCTGCTGTCATCGTCAGCTACAGGCTCTATTAGTAATGAATGAAGCGGTAACTGGTTCAAGCCCTCAACCAGGCAGGTAAGAATCTGTTGCTGATCATCGTCCGCAAGTAGCAGGCTGTAATGAGTGGCGTATCGGTGCTTGAGGGAGAGCCAGCTATTCCCGGCACCCTTCGTCAGAGGCAGGATTGCCATCACTTTGTTCCCTGACACCACGCAGGCCAGCGTCATAGCTTGATCATCATCAAGTGCGGTGGTGGTCAGGTTCTCAAACCATGGGCGCGAGAAAAAAATACTGTCTTTCTCGCCCTGTTCAAAGAGCGCATTGGCACTCTCTGGTAGTTGGTTCCAGTCGGTATAACATACGAACTTCATTAACAAGCCCGGCTGCAACGGCAATACGGGTAACGTTTTAGCTCAGTTGATTGAAAAGCATGTAAAACACCGCGTCTTTTAGTCAACTGGAGTGCATTGCCCGGTAATTTTTCTGGCATTAGTTTAGTGATGAAATATGTTCAATTACTTTATCCTGGACTTGAATAAGCTGATCAATCATTTCATTTTCTTCACGTCGATCACCAACTGTTTCAATTAAACCAGCTTGTATGGCTTTAAATAATTTAATTACGTCAGGTTTTTTAATTTCACCGTCGCTTAACTTACACATCCAGATATCTGCACCGGTGGCAGAAATTTCCATCATTTTCTCAAAGTTTAAACTATCATTTGCAAAATATTTTCTAATTAAAGTATCGCCACCTTTCAATACGGATGATACGGTTAGTAGTGCTTCATTGACCTCATCGAGAGCATCTTCAGCCGCTGAAGCATAGATTGGCCCAATAGATTCTAATAAGCCGGACCATTCACTATCGTCCTTCCCACTCACCATTATTGCGGCCATCGGCGTGGTTACTAATAGTTTATAACTAGGGGCGTGCATTTTCTCTGAGTCTATTTCAATATTTTTTTCTTCCATCTTATCCTTCTTTTATCATCTTATATTTACAATCAGCCGCATTATTTTTAGCGTCTGCTGGATGGGCTTGTCAGGCATTTAGTACCTTTTTCCATGCGGCACAGAGTATTTCATTTGCATTCTCTTCAATGTTTTCACCGTGTGCGAGAATAACTCTTTCAGGATCCCAGCTAAGAATTTTATCTAAAGTAATTTTTACTATTTTTTTATTTCCCCAGCCCATTTGATATTCAGGTGCTGCTTTTGGATTGTTCCACATTCTAAATATGGCCTTCCACCAAAACCGTAACCATAAACCGGCGTTATGCTGATAATTGTCTCCAATATTTTCTAACAGGTCTACGAGTATTAGTGTTTTTGATGGCTTATGGAAGAAAGCAATCTCCCAAATATATTTTGTTCCATGAACCAGAACCTGGTCCAGTATACCTTCCCACCTGGGGTCTGGTGAATTAGCTAATATCCAGTCAAATTTAATATCAGGTCTTTTTTGTTCCAATCCGGGACACAAGTACGTTTCTGCATTTGGATATTCAAGCTGGAAGTCAGTTACAAATAGATGATGATAATACCCGGGTGCAATGATGTATTTTACCACCCCGATTTCATCGATTTTTCTTTTTATCAAATCATTTATTTTACATGGATCATGAATGATCAAATCTCCGTTTTCCAACTTTATAATTGTTGTACGTCCAAATAAATCCATTCCACCAAATCGAACTGGATATTCAATAATCCATATTTGATCTTTTATATACTCGGTCAACTGTTCCATTAGTGTGTTTTTTAAATGTCTAACGCCCCAATAACCGGCAGCAGCTTTGCTGCATTTGGAGCCGAGGGCTTATCGTCGATGGATTTGTTAATTGCGTTGCTGGTTTACTATAAATAGCTTATCCTAGACAAAACCCACCGTTTTGTCATTTATCCCTGATAGCTGGCTAAGCGCCAAGCTTTGAAGGCCTAAAATGACAAATCTCCGTTTGCGTTACCAAACAATTGAGTTTGGGGAAACAGATATCCATTTCTGTGCCCTACGCGATAAGCAACAGTTTTACGATCCCAGGGGTATCGCCGATAAACTTGGTATATCCTCGGCTTCCTGGCCCATTTTCGGGATTGTTTGGCCATCCAGTTTGGCACTCGCCCATTTTATAGATAGTTACAACACCGACAGTAAGCGGATATTAGAAGTCGGTTGCGGCATTGCGCTACCCAGCCTGGTTCTAAACAGTAGAAAAGCTGACATTACTGCAACAGACTACCACCCTGAAGTCGAAAGCTTCTTGATAAGAAATGCTGAGCTAAACAATGGTAAAGCAATTGCATTCGAGCGGACTGACTGGGCTGATGACGATGACAAACTTGGGCTGTTTGATCTAATAATTGGCAGTGACCTCTTATACGAAGATCAACACATTGAACTATTGGCTAATTTTATCGATGCTCATTCTAAGCCAGTATGTGAAGTTATTATCGTAGATCCCGGAAGAGGCCGGAAAACAAAACTGACTTCAAGTATGTCAAAGCTTGGATACACAAGTTCTTACCTGAACCTTGCACAAGGGCCGCTAAAAAACGGCGACTTTAAAGGGTACATTCTAAAATTCGAACGAAAACAGGAAGTATTTAACGCTTAGTTCCCCCCCAAAATGCGAGTGCAGCGAGTATTTTGTTCGGTGGAGCTACCTGCTAAACGTGTACCTTGATATACCATTTTGGTTTGATTCTTCCAAAATCTCTTCGAATATTAGTTTTAAGCGATTTTTTTGAGTCTAGAACATACTGCTCTGAACCCTCTCGAATAAAAACTGCCCAATGCCAAAATGGCCTGGCTTCTTCAAGGTGCCATTTTGTTGAAATTAGCGCACACCCCGGGAGTGACTCCCAGCTTGCAAATGGTTTTTGTTCTTCATCTGTGCCAATACCGAGCCTGGCCAGTAAGTTACGAACATGCTGTGGCTCTGACCAAAGTGACTGATCTTCAGCATAAATACCCATGCTATTGGCAACTTTTTTAGCTTCTGTATATGAAATACCAGCGATTGCCGCTGAACAGGCAATTCCACATCCTGTTTTTTCTTCTTGAATTACTGGCTCCATGTCTTTTCTTTTTATACTTTACCGGATTTAAAAAAGGATACTGGTTTCACAATGTTCTTTACAGTTAAAACTAAATGATCGGGTTTACATATTTACAACCGATCTTGCTTGCCACATAACGTTATGCTGTGGAGCCGCAACGTAAGGAGCGTCAGCGCAAGCGTATTGTTAGTTGTTATCTTCTTTTTTATACGGAAACTTTGTATGCCCATATCTGTGGGCGAGAACAGCAATTGCAATCAGTAATATAGCACCAGACACCCCCAACATACGCCAGTTATCCATACTTTTCATGTCCAGGATTAAGTATCGGGCCAATGCAACAATGGCAATGTACAAAGGCATTCGAACAGGCAACTTTCCAGTATCTAGATACATCGCGACCATAGCCAGTACTTCGAGATATATAAATAAAAGTAACAAGTCAGATAATTTAACTGTTCTCGCTTCTACCATAGACGAAATCTCGATCCCAACAGCAATGACAGTTGAAATAGCAATTATGATTAGGCCTATATCCTCTATCAAGGTAATTGCTTTATGTCCAATTTTGTTAATTTCATTCATAAATGTATTTCCAGATATTATTACTGCCAATGCCTTGCTAAACGGCAGCCGAAGCGTAGCGTGTAGGTTGTCCGGTGAAAACGCGTTCTATTCGGCGCAACGGCGTTTTATGCAAATTGTTATGTGCTTGAATAAACAACTTGCCACCAACTACGAAACGCTAATATTACTTTGTTACTAGCCACAAAGAATGAATCACGCCGGGTAAGAAAAACAGTAAGCATAAAATAATGTTAATGACTAAATCTTTACCGGCACCTTTTTTCAAGAAAACAGCTACTGGCGGAAGAAATATTGAAAGAATTATTAAAATGAGCTTATTATTCATTTTACTTTACCTTTAAGATCCCAAGAACAAGACAAATAGCACCGCCCACCATTCCAGCCCATGCTTCAAGGGGGGTATCTCCACTCAGAGCCCGGCTAAACTGAGAGCCCGCTGAATCATATATGTTGTATCCCCAGACTACTAAAGCAACACCGATGATGATTAAAGCTATTCCGATAATTTTCTTATTCATACTATCCTCATTATATCAATGGAAGAAATAATTTTTCTTCGAGTAATCCACACAAGCAACTTGTTATACATCGTTACTTGAACTATCAAGGCCGGAATACCGTACACCTGATAAAAATACCATTTCGCGATTCCAGGTCGCAAGATTATCACTGTTAAATTGGCTTAACGCGTTATGGCCACATGCTCGTGCCATAACCTGCATAAGTTCTACAGATGCTGTAAAAAAGTTATTCAGTTTTAATGCTGATTTTTCGATATCCAGTTTCTTTCGTAGCTCCTCTTTTTGTGTGGCAATTCCAGCTGGACAATTGTTGGTATTACATATTCTCGCGGCAACACACCCAATTGCCTGCATTGCACTATTAGAAATGGCTATGCCATCTGCACCTAACGCCATAGCTTTAACGAAGTCAGTCGGCACACGCAATCCACCTGTTATGATTAACGTCACGCGTCCACTGGCGCCCTGGTTATCTAAATATCGACGTGCTCGTGCAAGCGCAGGAATGGTTGGTACACTGATATGATCCCTGAACATCTCTGGTGCGGCGCCAGTACCGCCACCTCGACCATCGAGTATGATGTAGTCAGCACTTGCATCCAGCGCAAACTGAATGTCTCTTTCAATGTGATTTGCACTAAGCTTGAAGCCCACTGGTATACCGCCGCTTATCTCTCTGACGCGGCCCGCAAAGCGCTTGAAATCTGCAACCGTAGAAAGATCTTTGAATGTGGGGGGTGATATTGCCGGCTGTCCTTCCGGTATATTTCTGACTTGTGATATTTTGCCTTTGTTCTTGTTGCCGGGAAGGTGGCCGCCCGTCCCCGTTTTAGCACCTTGTCCACCCTTGAAATGAAAAGCTTGAACCTTTTCCAGCAATTCTTCCTGGTAGCCAAATTGCGCACTTGCCAATTCGTAAAAATAGCGTGAATTCTCTGCCTGTTCTTCAGGCAACATACCACCTTCACCCGAACAAATACCGGTGCCTGAAAGCTCGGCGCCACGCGCCAGCGCAATTTTGGCCTCTTCAGATAAAGCACCAAAGCTCATATCAGATACAAACAGGGGAATCTTTAACGTCAAAGGTTTTCTGGCTTCCGGTCCAATAACGAGTTCAGTGGACACATTATGGTCTTCCATCAAGGGTTTAGTTGCCATCTGCGCTACCATGATTTGTAAATCATCCCAATGAGGCAATTCGTGACGGGGTACACCCATAGAAGTCATTGGTCCATGTTGACCAAATGTGCTCAACCCGTCTTTTGCTAACTGATGAATAAACTCTACGGTAGGCTCTTCAGGCGTAGCAACCGCGACAGGGGAACCTGATTTCTGTGGTTCCAAACCAGGTCCTTCTTTACCTACTTGCTCATCACTAAATTTTTGATGCGTGCCGTCACAAAACGGCCTGTTACTACTGTGTTTACATGCGCATAAATAAGCTTCATTTTCTTCTTCTGAAACAATGACTTTTGGATTAAATGATGTGCCAACATGTGAACCATCACAAAACGGCTGACTATTAGATAGACCGCATGTGCAAAAATGGTATTCCTGCCCTTTTGAAAGGGTCACTTTAACGGGTTTATTGTCAGCGATGATAGGGTTAGCCATATTTCTCTCTCTTGCGATGCATTACGTTTGAGTTAAATGGCGCGCGATTTTTGCGCGACACTTTTAAATGAGTTGTTAGGCGAATTATGCTGGTCTTTGTAATCACTCTCTTAATAATTAATTGTCAATTAAAAGATGACCAAAGTATGCAAAAATGCCTATCATTATTCCTGTAAATAACTGGGCATGCACCAGGTAGGAAAATCTTTTTAAGTCCTTTGGAGTATGTCTCAAGCTAATAAACATGCCAAACAATCCTTGCCAGATCACTAGAATAAGCACCGC